>CANRHS010000043.1 GCA_947630495.1 uncultured Bacilli bacterium
ACTAATCTTACTACCACTTTTACCACTATTAATTAACTTTAAAATTATATCAATATGTTTACTCTCTATCTTAGTTAAATCATCATAAACATCAAGTAATATATGCTCTAATAATAATTTCTGAATAAATATATCAAGACTCTTAAACTCTAATACATCTACCTTCCCTTCCTTATAAATACTATTATAAGCATTATCAACAACTTTTTCAATATAATTATTACATTCATTTAATAAATTACTAAACTTTAAAAACTTTAAATGAACATTACTAGCTTCTTCTTTAAGAAAAGGTAATATTTCATGTCTATATCTATTTCTGGTATATTTAAATGAAAAATTACTTTTATCTACTCTATAAGGTATTTTATTAACTTTATCAAATGTTTCTATATCATCTTTCGTTAAATAAAGTAAAGGTCTTATTATTTTATAAGTTTCCATATCACTAATCAAAGGTATTCCTTTATAACCACTTAAAGTAGAACCCCTAACTAATCTCATCAAAATAGTTTCAATTAAATCATCTCCATGATGAGCTGTCATTAAATAAGGAGCATTATATTTATCAATTAATTTTTTATAAAAATCATATCTAATATTTCTTGCTTCTTGATGAAAATTATCATGTCCATAGTTTTCTATCTTCATACTTTCAAAAGTAACATCATTATCTAAACAATATTTCTTTAAGAACTCTTCTTCTTCCTTACTTTCTTCTCTTTTGTTATGATTAATATGAGCAACTATTATCTGAAAACCTCTTTTTTTTCTTAATTCAAGTAATATATATAATAAACACATTGAATCAGGACCACTACTAACCCCCACAACAACACTATCTTCTTTATTTAAATTAATCTTATTTTCTAATAAATCAATTACTAAATCCATCTCAATTCACCTTTTTAAGTATTTTACTAAATTTACTTAAGATAATCAATATATTTCCGAAAATTACTTGATTTTCTTTTTATTCTATCTTATAATGATATCGGTAGTAAATATATTTTATTTTAAAAAGACAAGCGAGTTTTTTTAAAATCAGTTTTGGTAGTAAATACCAATAAAGTAGTCATATCTTGGCTACTTTTTGTTTTATCTCTATTTTTTCGTATCATTTATTCTTTAAGGTCGCAATTTGCGACCTTAAATATTCTTCTAAATTCTTGATTTATAAAAATTTCTCGTTATTACTATTTTTTTGCGGTCGAAAATTTCGACCGCAAAAATCTCTCTGAATCCTTGTTTTACAAGGGGTTTATTTATTATTATTTTTTTGCGGTCGAAATTTTCGACCGCAAAAATCTTTATGAATCCTTGTTTTATAAGGGTTTCTTATTTATTACTATTTTTTGCGGTCGAAATTTTCGACCGCAAAAACAGTTATTCATTTAATAAAATTATCTTATTATTTTGTTAATTTTATTTATCAATAAATCACACATTTCTTTATCATTTAATAATATAATCGAAGAAGTTTTATATCCTACTTTATTAACACTAGCACCACAATGATAAACTATTTGATTGTCCAATATGAAAAATCTATCATGAAAAGTATTATCATAGTAAACTTCTAAATTATTATATTGCAATTTATATTTTTCAACATCAACTTTCGTTAAATGGGTATTTTGACTAGTAATTATTTTTACATTAATATTCAAAGTTTTAATAATATCTAAAGTCAAAGTATCTGCATAATTATCTACTATTATTAGACTTGTCTTTGCAAGATTAAAAATTTCTTTAATTTTAGAATATGCATCATATATTTGACCATCAAAGAATATTACCGATTCATTTCTTTTTTCATCAAATTTATTAAAAGATTCCCTTAAAATTTTTATATCTTCTGTATTTTTTTCAATATCAGATGTATTATTTAATATTTGCCTTTTCATATAATTCAACTCTATTAAATCACTTGATATATATTTACGCATCAGAACAAAGGCATCCATTATTGCTATATTAACTCTTGTTGCTATATTTGATTTTAATATAGTAGATAACATCCATACTCCCTGTTCGGTAAATACCCGCGGAATATTTCTTCTTCCACCCCTAGTTTCTTCTTTAATTTTTGCTATTGAAAGTTTCGATTGCAGAAGTTCCCATTCATCTTCCTCTAATAACCAAGAAAATCTTTCAGGAAATTTTGAAGGATTATTTTTTACCGCTTCATTAATTCTTTTTGTTTCAACATCATAAAGTTTAGCTAAATCAACATCTAACATTACTTGTTTTCCTCTTACCTCATAAATTAAGTCTTCTATTCTAACTTCATCTATTAATGCAATATCATTCATTACTATCATCCTCCTATTATTATAAATTACACTGCACAATTTTTATGTTTATTTTTTAATTTTTATTTTCAGTTTTTCATTCGCAAACCCTTGATATTATTGAGTTTATCACTTTTTTTAATTTTTACACTGCAAATTACACTGCACATTTTTTTAATTTATATTTTAAATTCACTATTTTTTACAATCTTTATAAAACGTTGCTATTATTGAATTTAAAAGGATTTTTCAAAAATTTACACTGCACATTTATATTAAACTCTTCTACACTATAATTATTTTGTACTTGAGGTGCCAATTTAGTACTTCAAGTTTTAATATTATCTTCATCAATTATTGGCTCCTCATGTTATTTATATTTTAAAACTATATTACATAATGAGAGGTACTCCGACTTTAAGCGAATAAATTATATATTATTTGGTAGTAAATATATTATCTAATAAAAAGACTATAGTACCCCTCATTATATAATATAGGAATAAATAAATTAAAAGAGGTAGATTTTCAATAGTTAAATTAAATTAGGTTGGTGGTAAATATAATTTAGATAAAGACCATCTACCCCTCATATATAATATACACGGAAAATTTTTGATTTTCCCAAAATTAATTAACTTTTTTGTTAATTATTAGTTGAAAGAAGTTCAATTTCTTCTTCACATTTTAAGTAATTATGAACTAGATCTTCAACTGAATTACCATCAAGTTTTAAATCAAATAAATTTATTCTTACTTCATCAGCCATGATTTCTTGACTAAGACAATCATTAAATTCTTTCATAACATCAGCATATAAAGTTGATGCTAAAAGTATTAAATCATTTGAATAAGAATCTACCTCTTTACTTTCTTCCATTTTTCTCTCCTTTCTTACCCCTATGAGTTAATACTATCACATATTATTACGTTTGTAAATACTTTTTTAGTATATTTTTGAACCGGTCGTTTTTAGGAGCGTATATCCCCCCATATATAATATATACGAAAAAAATGAAATTTTACACGATTTTTTGGGAAAAATTTTTTCCTTATTTTATAAGGGTTTAAGGCACATAAAAAGGTGAAGTTTCTTCACCTTTTTTAAAATATCGCTTATCTGATACCAGATTTTACCCCATTTTCATTAAAAATTTTTAATTATTTTTTTCATCCTCATCTTCCGGAAGTCTTAAAATATATTCTCCATCTTTCGAATAAAAATACTTTTCACGAGCATACCTTGCTAAATACTCTGGATCTTTTAACTTATTAACATCATTTTCTAACTCTACTTCCTTTTCTTGAAGTGCAACTAATTGATTCTCAAGTTCACTTTTTTCTTGATATTTTTCAACTATCTCTTTAAAAACACTAAATAAAGCAATACAAGTTACCACAATAACAATAACAGCCGACAAACCAAGTGTTACAATTCTCTTAGCTTTTTTACGAACTTTTTTCTTATGTTTCACTTTATCACTTCCTATTCTATATTAATAATATCAAAAAATAGGACATTTTTCAAGCAAAGTTAAACCATAACCTGTAAACTTAACACTAGTTTACACTATTTTCCCTAACCCACCTAATTTTTTTAAATAAAAGATTATATAAAAAGAAACTAATTAAAAAGATAAATAACAAATAAATATGAATTCTTCCACTATTAACTTTAAATAATATATAAAAATACAAAATACTATTTATAATAACAAACAAAAAATTACTAATAATATTTAAAATTAAACTTTTACTAAATAAAACTCTATATAATAAATTAAACATAAGAGCAAAGTATAAACCAAATAAAAAAGTATAAAAAATTGTTTGAATTTGAATAATTAAACTCATTTAAATAACCTACTTATAACCGAATTTTCCTTATTCTTTTTATTACCATCTTCAATATAAGCAAAACTATTAACAAGCCCTTTTATCGTTACTACCCCATCATGAGTATCTAATTTAATTAATTCTAAGCCTTCCCCTTTTAAAACTACATAGCCCATAACTGTTTCAATTAAAAATTCTTCACTATCAAAACTATCAATCTTCTTAACCCCACTTAAACTAACATTCTTTCTTTCAACTAAATTAAAAACATGATTAAAATTATGAATTTCTTTATCTCTTTCCATATAATCCTCCACTTAAGTATATGTTCAAAGTCAAAAAAAAGACCTACAGGTCTATTCCTCTTCGGAACTTGTAGGTTCTTCAACTTCTGCTTTTTCGTATGCTTCTAAAATAGCATCTTCAAACATTTTTCTAGTCTCACGATTGATTGGATGAGCAACATCTCTGTGACCTCCTGGTACTTTCTTGCTAGGCATAGCAATGAATAGACCATTATCACCATCGATAATGCGGATGTCTCTTACAACAAAGCAATCATCTAATTGAACTGTTGCACGACCCTTCATACGAGAGCCTTCCTTTTCAAATCTTCTGACATCAACAGATGTGATTTTCATATGTAATTCCTCCTTTTGAACTCCATGTTCTATAAACATCATATAATATTTTTACAAAAAAATCAATCATTTTTTGTAAATTTTTGACATTTTTTTGAAGTAGTTAAAAAAAGACTTAATAATTACTACTAAGTCAAATATTTTATTCAGGTGTATAAGCATCAATTTTTATTTTAATTGAATAATACTTCTTAGCAAACTCAGCAGTTGTATAATGCTTTTGAAGGTCTTCTTGATCTTCGATAATTACATCATCAGATATCCACATTCTAAGTTCATACTTATCAGTTTGCTCAGTTGCTTTAGATTTAGAAGTAATATGTCCTGTTCCTAAAGTAACTCCTGCTTGTAATGCACTATTATCAGATTTTTCAGAAACTTTCTTATATGAATTATCATATATAATATCAGCAGCACTACCATTTTCATGAGAAGTTTGTTTTAAATAAATTTTAACTTCATTATCATTTAACGAAGTTCTTTGAACATTCTCTTCTTTACCTATGGTCTCAGGTGCTGGTATATCTCCAGGAACAGCCTTAATTGTATAATCAATACCTTTTCCTGAACTGTCATGTCCTACTACTGTAAAAGTCATAACTGAACCAGATAAACTTGAATTTGTCCAACCGGCTCCTTCTTCATCAGAAATTGGAAATTGTTTAGTTAAATTAATTTGATCTCCATCTGTAAATTGAAAGAAAATTGTACCAGTTGTTAATAATTGATTCTCTCCAGTTTTAGAATAAGTAAAGAATGCAAATGATACACCTACTACAGCAATTACTAATATTGCTATTCCTATTACTGAGAATAATACTTGTTTTGATGAATTATTATTGTTCATTTTGATATCCTCCTTATGTTATTAATAATATCATTAATAAGTTATTTTGACAATATTTTTTTCTAAAATTTCTATTATTTTTTTACAATTTACTGTAAAGAAAAAAGACTTAATTACTAAGTCTATAATTTTTATATTATGGAGTTTGTACAGATGTTGCTGCTGTTTCAGCATCAATCTTAATCTTAACAGCATAGTATTTCTTTGCAAAGTCTGCAGATGTATAATCATCTGTATCAGCATCACCAATCTTACAATCACTTGCTATCCACATTCTAACTTCATATTTATCAGTTTGTTGTTTATCTTTATTTGTTGCAGTTATATGTCCTGTTCCAAGTAATACTCCAGCATCTATTGCAGCATTAGGATTTGCTCCTGATGCTTGAGCATAAGTAGGCATTCCTTCAGACACATGTTTGTATCCCCCAGAATCACCAAAGACTGCTTCAAATGCTTTTGATGAAGTACCAGGATTTTCAGATGAAACTTGTTTAATATAAAGTTTTACTTCATCATCTTTTAATAGGGTTCTATCACCATCTACAGGCGCATCTCCTTTAACTGCTGTAATTGTATAATCAATACCCTTTCCTGAACTATCATGTCCTACTACTGTAAATGACATAACTGAATTTGCTAAACCATCATTCGTCCATGCAGCCCCTGTAGTATCAGGTGTTGGAAATTGATCTTTCAAATTAATTTGATCTCCATCTGTAAATTGAAAGAAAATTGTACCAGTAGTTAATAATTGATTTTCACCAGTTTTAGAGTAAGTAAAGAATGCGAACGATACACCTACTACTGCGATTACTAATATTGCTATTCCTACTACTGATAATAAAACTTGTTTTGATGAATTACCATTGTTCATATTTTTATATCCTCCTTATGTTAATAATAATACCATAATTAAGATAATTTAGCAATATCTTTTTTGCAATTTGGCAAAAAAAAGACTTCGTACAAAATACTAAGTCTATAATTTTTTATATTATGGTGTAACTTTTGTTGCTGCATCAATCTTTATCTTAATAGCATAATATTTTTGAGCAAATTCATCTGATGTATAATCAGCACCTGAATCACCAATCGTACAATCACTTGATATCCACATTCTAAGTTCATATTTATCAGTTTGTTGTTTATTTTTATCTGTTGCAGTTATATGACCAGTTCCTAAAGTAACTCCAGCATTTAATGCAGTATTATTAGGTTGGTCTGAAACTTTTTTATAAGTCTCATTATATGTAATATCAGCAGCAGTTCCATTTTCATGAGAAATTTGTTTTAAATAAATTTTTACCTCATCATCTTTTAATTGAGTTCTTGTAAATTCTTGTCCACCATTTACTCCTTCAATTGTTTCTGCTGATGGTGCATCTCCTGGAACAGCTTTGATCGTGTAATCAATTCCTTTTCCTGAACTATCATGTCCTACTACTGTAAATGACATAACTGAATTTGCTAAACCATCATTCGTCCATGCAGCCCCTGTAGTATCAGGTGTTGGAAATTGATCTTTCAAATTAATTTGATCTCCATCTGTAAATTGAAAGAAAATTGTACCAGTAGTTAATAATTGATTTTCACCTGTTTTGGAATAGGTAAAGAATGCAAATGATACACCTACTACTGCGATTACTAAAACTGCAATTCCTAGTACTGATAATAAAACTTGTTTTGATGAATTACCATTATTCATATTTTTATATCCTCCTTACAATAAAATAATATCATAATTAAAATTATTTGGCAATATGTTTTTTTGACTTTTTATATTGGTTTACACTTTTTCAACTTTAATTGACAAAAAAAGAACTAGTTAATTAACTAATTCAATTTATTTTTATGGTTGATATGATGGATCATCAGTAGCAACTAATTTTAGTTTTAATGAATAATACATATCACTATAAACTAAACGGTCATCTTTTTCTTTTTCAGTAGGCAAAGTTGTACCTTCAACCGCATCTGGATCTCCTTGTTTTAAAGGTGAATCTCCTTTACTAGTATCACTAGCACGGAAATCCTTACTATAATCAGTATCTGAAATAGTTACTCCACCATTTTCTTCACCATTAATCCACATAGTAATTTTATATTTATGATCAATTGTTTTTCCTGCTGGTAGTGTACCAGTTGCTAAAGTAAATCCATTTTCTAAAGCACCTTTTTCTTCATATACACCATCTTTGTTTTCATCATTATACTTAGAAACATCTTTTCCTGTATCATCATTTTGCTTATAAATCTCACCAGCAACAGCACCTTTATCATAACCACCTGAAATAGTAATATTACCAGCTCCACCCTCAGGAGTTGTTTGTGTATCTCCAGAAGCAGTTACATAAAGTTTAATTTGGCTAGATTTGAATCTTTTCCAATTTCTAGTTTCATCTCCTTGTGGATGTCCATCTGGCGCATCTCCAGCAATAGCATATAAATAATATGTTACAGTATCAGCACCTTCTGGTAAAGATCCTTCTACTTCTACTTCAGCAGGATCTGGGTCTTTTTTACCTTCTTCATCTGTTTTAGGTTCAGAATTATCACCCTTAATTGTTGGATTATCATTGTCTGGATCCTCTGGGTCTGGATCTTTAATTTCGAACGTAATTGAACCAGTTGTAATTATGTTATTAGTCTTTCCTTTCCTAGAATAAGTGAAGAATGCAAATGACACTCCTACTACTGCAACTACCAATATTGCTATACCAATAATTGACAATAAAATTTGTTTGGAATTATTGTTGTTTTCCATTTTTTCTATCCTCCTTATATTAAAATATTACCACATATTTTTTATCTTGACAATATCTTTTTTGCATTTTTAAGTAAAATTTTACAAATAAAAAGAGTAAATCAATTTTTGACTACTCAATTTACTAACTTGCATCACTTGCAACTACCTTAATTTTTAAAGAATAATACATATCAGTGAAAACTGATCTAGTATCTGATTCTTGTCCAGCAGGTTTATCGCCCTTTTCAGCATCACTTGCACGATATGTTGCATTAGAATCAGTATCTGAAATTGTTACTCCACTTTTGCCATCTTCTCCACCATTAATCCACATACGTAATGTATATTTGTGATTAATAGTTTCTCCAGCATTAACTGTTCCAGTTGCTAAAGTAAAGCCATTTTCTTTTGCACCACTTTCAGGATTATCTGCTATTTCATAAATTTGTCCGGCTTCTTTTCCGGTATCATATCCTGTTTCAATTGTGATAGTTCCTGAACCATCGCTAGAACTATCACCAGTGCCTTCTAGTTTAATCATAATTTCGCTGTCTTTAAATCTCTTCCAAGTTCTAGGGGTTCCAGCATCCGCTTCAACTTGTGCTGGTGGATTTCCTTCTGGTGGATCTCCAGCAATAGCATATACATGATATGTAACTGCAGCAGCACCTGATGGTAAAGAACCTGTTACAGTGAAATCAGCATAATTTTCACTTGCTGCTCCTTCTGCAGTTGACATTGGAAAAGAATCAGCACCATTTATAGATGGATGACTTCCTGAATCCATTGAAAAAGTAATAGAACCTGTTGTAATTACATTATTTTTAGAACCAGTTCTTGAATAAGTAAAGAACGCAAATGATATTCCAACTACAGCAATTACCAAAACTAAAACTCCAACAGCCATTAAAATAGTTTGCTTTGAATTATTTTTTTCTTCCATTTTGATATCCTCCTTACAATAAAATATTATCATGAATTACTTAAAATAGCAACCCTATTTTTGACTTTTTTCAAACAAAAAACGGATTTTATTATCCGCTTAATTTTTTTTATTTTTATCCAGCAAATGATGGATCATCACTAGCAACTACCATTAATTTTATAGAGTAATAATGGTCACTATAAACTTCACGTTCATCAGTTGCACTTCCTTCTGCTTGATAAGGCAACTTAGTATTATCATTTTCCTCTTGAGTAGCATTTGCTAAAGGTGAATCTCCTTTTTTAACATCACTTGCACGATATTTATAACTATAATTAGTATCTGAAATAGTTACAGTACTATTGATCCACATCTTGGCTGTAAATGTATGCTCAATTGATTTTCCACCGGCTAATGTACCAGTTGCAAGTAGTAATCCCTTTGTATTTTTTCCATCTTGGGTATCAACTGCTTCAAGAGTATCAATTGGACTTCCATATTTTTGGGATGCAGCATCATACTTATAATTTTCTACAATGTTTACAACTGATTCTGTATCTCCACTTACTGATAAACCTAAACTAATCTCAGAATCTTTGAATCTTTTCCAAGTTCTAGGAGTTTCAGCATCTGCCTCAGTTTGTGCTGGTGGATTAGCAGGTTCAGTCATTTCATCTCCCTTAATTGCATAAACCTTATAAGTTACAGAACTTGCTCCTGCTGGTAATGAACCAGTTACCTTAAAATCTGTAGTAGGAGCCTCAGTTGTTTCTTCATCTGTCATTGGGAAACTATCTTTTGCATTAATAACTGGTTGATCTCCATCTTCTAACGCAAATGTAATTGAACCAGTTGTAATTATATTGTTCTTCTCTCCTGTTCTTGAATAAGTAAAGAATGCGAATGATACACCTACCACTGCGATTACTAAAATTGCTATACCAACAATTGATAAAACAACTTGCTTTGAATTATTGTTGTTTTCCATTTTTATATCCTCCTTATGGTATAATATTATCATGGATTAATTAAATTGGCAATATCTTTTTTAGTATTTTTATAATTAATTGACAAATAATTGTAAACTAAAAAAATCTAAATAGAAAATTCTAAATAGATTTTTAATAGCCCCATCTTTCTAATTTAAAATTAATGTTATATGTTCTTCCTAAACTTCTTACTTCATTTTCACTTTCATATAATAAATCCATGGTAAGTCCTTGAATATCACTTCCCCTATCTAAAACTATTCCATAGAAATCCTCACCCATTGGAGTATAATTACTAACTTTAAAAATACTACCACATGGAATACTAGGATCAGCTGCTAAAATTCTAATTTTACCATAATTATCATCTTCATAATAAATATTTCCACCTCGAACATTTGAATTAGGAGGACAAGCAAGAGTTCCACCACATCCAATGCAATCAGGTCCATATCCTGTTAAGGTTCCATCAAACTCTATTTTCTTATCTTTATTATTATTTATCTCTGCTACTGAAAAAACTTTTATATATTTAGGTTCTTCATAAGCACCTTGAAATATATTAGTAGAAATAGGTACGATCTTAGAAGCCTCAACCGACTTAATCGTATTAATGTTTGTAACTATTACTTTTTCAGGACTATCCAAAGTTGCAATTATTATCAATAAACATATTGTAAAACCTAGGATACTGAAATATGCTACTAATGAATTGATTTGCTTTCTATACCACTTCAAAGCACATCACCTCTATTGTAATAATAATATATCACTTAATTCGTTTTTAGTCAATTTTTTTATTTTTTTATGTATAAAAATTTTAAAATAACTAATAATAATAGAGACAGATGTATTATTAAGTTAATATATTTGTCCATAAGCCTTAAGGGCTATAACTAAAAACCCGAGTTTTGCAGTTGCTGATTTTA
>CANRHS010000044.1 GCA_947630495.1 uncultured Bacilli bacterium
AAATAATAATAATAATAATAATAATAGAGACAGATATATTATTAAGTTAATATATTTGTCCATAAGCCTTAAGGGCTATAATTAAAAACTCTATCTAACATTAGGTTAACACTCGAGTGTTATATCTAAATTATTATGTGATATAGTTTTATTTTTTATATTTGCTTAAATGCCATTTCTATTGCCTCATCAAAATTACTTTCATCTCTTACTAATTTAAATTCTATTATATATGCTGGTATATTATTTACTTTAGGTTTTAAGATAATATCATATCTTCCATATATTGATTCTCTATTACTTGTAACTTCATAATAATCATTATCTACCCGAAGTAATCCAATTGCAAATGCATGAAAGATTGGAACATCATATTCATCTAATAAAACTATTACTTCTAATTCATAATATTTATTTAAATAAGCAAGTAAATTAGATAAAGCATCTTCTAAAAATCCATCTTCTTCTTTTATAATAATCTTTCTAAAATCTTCTTTTTCAATTTCATATAGTTTATCGCTTTCTATTAATTCTTTAAAATCATTAGTTTTTGTATTAATTATCTTTTTCATTATAAAATATCTCCTTGATACAAGGATATCATAAAAGTCTTATAAATTAAATTACTTCTTTAATTTAACTGCAACAATTTTTTCATCCATTTCAAAGATAACTTTCTTTATATCTAAAGAATCAAAGATAGAAGATGCTAAAGAATAAGTAACTTCTTCTAGATTATCATTATTTAAACTAGAAAAAGTAATTGTTAATATATCATCATCTAAACTAAAATCTTTAATATCCGTTTTATAACTTAAATAACTACTTAAATTAGTACTAGAATAATAGTTTCCTTTTAAAGAATCTATTATTATTTTAACTTTATCATCACGACTATTAACATATCTTGTAACTGGTACATAATAAGAATTATCATTATCATTAAAAACATAATATAAAACTACTTTAACACTATCTTTCATACTATTAATATCATAACTTTTATTAATACCAAAAGAACTATCTAATAAAATAGGTATACTTTTATTACTCTTTTCTAATTTTTTTAAATCTTCTCCATCTATTTTTATATTAATATTATCAACACCTTCTATTTCCAGTAAACTATAAACAATACTTTCAATAACTTTTTCTTCTAACTTACTATTTACTTCAAGTAAATCATGACTAAAATCAACACTCAATGTTTTATCTTTATAAGTTATTTTATTTATCTTGGTATTACTAGGTATTAACCCTTTTAAATTACTATACTTTTTATTAGTAACATATAAATTATTTAGTATCTCAAGAGCCATTTCTTCTTTGGTATCTTTATCTATTAAAACATCAACACTTACTAAATAATTATCTTTATTAAGTAAATAGATATGAATAGTATTAAGATTAGATACATACTCTACTTCTTGTAAATTATTATTAATTTTTTTCTCTTTAAAGTAATCAAAGGAAAATAAAGTTAGCATGATAAATAAAACTAAAGTTGTTAAATATATTCTTTTTAAAGCTTTTCTTCGAAGCATATAATCACCTAGTTAATACTATGAAAAAACGTACTTAAATAGTACGCTTTAAAGTGATATTTCATTTAATTTTAAGAGTTCAACAACCGCGGCTGCTCTTCCTTTAACGCCTAGTTTCTGCATTGCATTTGATATATGATTGCGAACAGTTTTCTCACTTATTTTAAGACTTTTAGCAATTTCTTTAGTTGTTTTATTTTGAATTAATAAAGTAAATACCTCTTTTTCTCTACTTGTTAATATATTTTTCATAATTCTCCTCTATAGTATCATTATAGTATATGCAGGAAAATCAAATTGGTAAATTATTCTTTAAAACTAACAGAGATATACATTTTATCTGTAAATTCTTCTTGTAAACTTTTCATAATATTAACAGCCAGTGTATTATCATGCGTTTTTGAGTTTATTACAACATCAATTATATCATCGGATATTTTAACAAAACTATTTAAATTAAATTCATTTTTTATTTTCTTTTCTAAGGTTTCTTCCATACTACTTATTTCTGATATATATCTTAAATCTTCATACACTTTATTTTTTTCATCAACTGTTAAAGTTTTATCACTAAGTTTTTCTTGTAATTCATCAATTAATAACATTCTTTCTTCTTCAAGTTCTACTCGCATACTTGTAATAAGATCACTTTCTTCTATATCTACATCATTACTCGCAACTTCATTAGTATTACTTTCCGTTTTATTACTTTCTTTATTAACATAATTACTATTATTAGTAAGTAATAATTCATTTGGCATTGTAATATAATAAACACTTAAAACAAGTGCCAAGCTAGTTAAAGTTAAAAACCACAATCCTTGTTTATTAACCATTTGTTAGTCCTCCTACTTCATTATATTAAGAAGCATAATTTTTATTACAAAAAATAACTGATAATTTTACCAGTTATTTAAGGATTACAACTATTATATTTCTTTGATTATCTAAAAATCTTTGCAAAACCTTTGCAAAAAAATAAAAAATTTGCAAAGATTTGCTGAATTTTGCAAAGATTTGCAAAGAATTTGCTAAAATTAATCTACTTTTTTCCAAAAAACATTGGATTTCATTCCTTCTTTTACAATTTTATTCTCATTTTTTAATTGAGTAATTATATACCTTACTATATTATCTTTTTCTTTTAAAGTTAAATTAGTTTCTAAATGAGGATATATATAATTGTTTATTTCTTTTCTTGTTACTCCGTCATGACTAGCAATAAAATCATATATTTTTATCTTAATCTCATCTCTAGAATATACAGAAGTTAAAGGAATTGTTACTTTAAATATATCTCCATCTTCAAAGGTTGGAATATTATTACTATATATTTTAGTATATTTAACAATATTTCTTATACCTGAACCAAGTTCATCAGCAAGTCCAGCTTCCTTAAAAACATTTCCTATTTTAGGATTTTTAGGATATGGAACATAATTATTTAAATCTATATAACCTATAGATCTAGGTTTATTTGCATTTTCAGTATAAATTGCATCTTTTGTAATAATTAATCTTGCAGGAAATGGATTAGAAAATTCCCGATGTATAAGCATGTTAGCACATATCTCACGTGCTATTTTACTTCTTACATCTATCCTTTTATCTTCTTCAAGATAAAACTTATCATTTAAATGCTTAATTACAAAGTCCATTAATCTATCATAACTATCAATTAAATTAGTTCTAATATCATCTCTATCATCATATCTATCTACATTTTCAACTCTTAATATGGCATCAGTTTTATAATAAGATAATGCTGATTTAATAACTTCATCACGTCCAAATAATAAAATTCCTGCTAAATTTATCCCTTCTTCGCCAGTAGCAATATTTTTTTCATATAAAGATGCACTTTTTAAAAGTTCTATATCACTCATATTTCCCCAAGGATGTTTAGAATATCTATTAACTGCCATTTGTCTAACTTTAGCAATAATATCACTTCTTAAATCATCAATAGTTGCATAAGGATATATTTTATTTTCAATATATGTACTACTTTTTCTTAAATATAAATTAGCAATCAAAGAAGTATTATTAGTAATTTCATAATCACCATCTTCATTTCTATCATAAACTCTTCCCTTTATATTATGAACATCTGAACTTTCATTAACAAAGATATATAAAACTTTTTTATTCTCTATTTCATATTCTTTTATATCAAGATGAATAGTTGGAAATATCTTATCAGGGTTATTACATAAATTAGCAAAATTACGCTTCATTTCTTTTATATTTAGAGGATTAACTCCAATTATTTTTCCATCATCATTAATACCTAAAAATATATGTCCACCATTTCTATTTAGCATACTACATATTGTTTCAAATAAATTTTTAGGTAATTCATCTTTGGCTTTTTTAAATTCAACTTTTATCCCCTTTCCTTCTTTTATAATATTTTCTAAGTTTAATGGCATTTTCTCATTGATCATAATATCAAATTCTTTCTGTATATATTGTATCATACTTTTTACTTTTTTTGTTACTTTTTTTATAAAATTAATTCAAAATTATTAATTAAATTTCTATTTGAATATGACATTAAAAATATTTATTATAACTATATAACTAAAACATCTAATAATATTTTTTATTATTTAGAAAAAAATTAAATATATCCAAAAATTATTGACATTGTATCTAATATATGGTAAATTATAGTTATAAACAGGTTGGGCGTGAGCCAGCAAGTTTCTAGCCTCGATTTTGCTAGCGACCCTGGTTTGCTTAACCTGCTTATTAAAAAAACTTTTAACTAGTATTTCTGGTAAAAAGCCTAAAAAACAGGTTGTTGACGATCCAGTAAGCTTCTAGCCTCGATTTTTGCTAGCGGTCCTGGACAGCCAACCTGTTTTTTATGTTTGAAATATATTAAATATTAATTTTTAAAAAATTTTATCCAAAAAGCAAAAAAACATTGACATTGTATCTAATATATGGTAAATTATTCTTATAAACAGGTTGTGTGATAGTCAGCAAGTTTCTAGCCTCGATTTTGCTAGCGACCCTGATTTGATCAACCTGCTTATTATATTTAACTTTTAACTAGTATTCTAGTAAAAGCCTAAAAAAACAGGTTGTTGACGACCCAGTAAGTTTCTAGCCTCGATTTTTGCTAGCGATCCTGGTTAGCCAACCTGTTTTTTCTATTCTCTGTAATCTGTAATGATTTTCTCCATTATCCATACTGACTATTGCAAAAACTATAGTATATATTTCATCATCAATATCTAAAATATCATAATAGTAATTCCAACTACAATACTTTTCTCTACCTTTAATCTCATTACATTGATTTATTAATTTTCCATGTTCAATTATTTTTCCTAAGTAATAAAAAGTTATAAAATGTAATTTTAATAATTTCTTTTGATTTTTACCATTTTCGAATATCTTGCTTATACTTTCATCAATTCCTGTATTACCAATTAATATTTTGTTTCCATCATTTGTATATAAGTTTTTAATTTTATATTTATTATAAATTTGTTTAGCAATTTTTTTGATTTCTTTTATATTAAGATTATTAATATCGATATTATGTAACTCTTCTATATCAGAAGGAACTTTTAAAACTTCTTTAGAATTAATATCTATACTATCAAATATTTCTCTATCCCCTGGATACTTATTTAATAAATTTAAATCAATAGGAATATTACCTTTAGTAACTTTAATCTTACTCCAAACCTTATCTACTTTATTCCACATAGATTTAACTTCTATTAGTATATCTTTAGTAATTATATTATCTTTTAAAGATAATATAGTTCTAAACATTCTTTCAAATAAACTAGGACATTCTTTATAGATAACTTTAATAAATTCTTGATTACTAAATATATTATCATTAATATAATTCATAATATCATTAGATAGATAATTTATACCATATGATTGTTTTAAAGAATCTATTAAATAATTAAATTCTATATTCTTATTTATATATATTAACATTAATCTTTTAAAAATTATATTTTCCATTTGTAACTCCTTGATTAAGTATTATACTAGAATATATAATAATATTTCAAGGTTCATTTTAATAATTAGAAAAAAGATGATTACTTTATCTCTTCTATTTCGATAATTGAATCATCTTCTAGTCTTACATTTGATATATTATCAAATTTCTTTTTAATTTTATCAGTAGTTATATTAAAAGCTTCAACATCTTTATTTACTGTTAATATACTTTTAGATAACTTATCAAATCTTTCTTTAAATCTTGAAAACTCAATTCCAAGTTTATTTAGTTCTTCATGAATAATACTTGTATATTTATCTCTTTCTATATTTTGAATAATCATTAGGATCATCGTTAAAGTAGAAATTAAAGTTGTAGGACTCGTTAACCAAACTCTTTTTCTGTAAGCATATTCAACTAAATCAGGGTGATAAGCATTAATTTCTGCAAATATCGCTTCCGCAGGAATAAACATCATGGCTTGATTACTAGTTTCTCCTTCAATTATATATTTACTACTTATATCATCAATATGCTTTTTAACATCTAACTTGAACTTTTTAGATGCAATACTTCTTAATTCATCACTTTTACTTTTATCAACCATGATTCTATAGTTTTCTAATGGAAACTTCGAATCAATTGCAATTGTATTTAAAGGAACTGGTGCAAAAATTACAGAGTCAGCAATGGTTCCATTTGATAAACGATATTGCATCTTATAAATTAAATCATTCTTTTCACCAAAGATATTCTTTAAAATATTATAAAGATTAACTTCTCCAAATATTCCTCTTGTTTTTTTATCTGTTAAAATATTTTCAAGAGAGACAATATCAACGGATAAATTATCAATCTTCTTTTGAGCTTCATCAATCTTCGTTAATCTTTCTAAAACATTCGTAAATGTCTTATTAGTTTTTTCAAAATTTTCATCAATTCTTGCACTAACTTTATTATCTATTTCATTTAACTTTAAATCTAATTTATCATTTATACTTTCTTTAAAACTAGTTAAATCTTTCATTATATTAAGTTCTAGTTTACCCATTCTTTCAACAATATCTAAAGTTTCTTTACTATTCTTTCTTTTATTTACCATTATTATCAAATAAATATTACTAAGAATTAGTAAGATAACTAATATTAAAATAACTATATCCATTAAATTTCTCCAATTACAGTGATAATCATTGGTTTACATTCGGTTTCTTCATAGAAGTATTTACCTAAAGTAGCGCGTATTTCTTGTTTTATATTATTATAATCAACATAGTTTGGAGTAGTATTATTTTTAATTATTCTTTCAGATATTACTGCTCCTTCTTTTAAGACATCCATATTATCTTTTACAAAGATAAATCCTCTTGTTAAGATTTCAGGTCCTGCTAAAATACTTTTTGTTTTCTTATCTAGTGTTGCAGTTACTATAACAATACCTGCTTCTGCTAACATTTCTCTATCTTTTAAAACTAATTCTCCAACATCATTTTGACTTTTACCATCAATTAATACTTCATCAACTTTTATAGTCTCATGATTATCAACAAACTTACCATTTTGAAATGTTACAACATCTCCATTTTGTTTTAACAAAATATTATCTTTATCAATTCCTAATTTTAAAGCAAGATTAGCATTTTCAACTTGGTCTTTATAATTACCTTTAACTGGAAAATAATATTTAGGATTAATCATATTAATCATCATCATTAAGTCTTCCTTAGATGGATGAAATAATAAATGTTCTTTATTTGATAGTGCAACAACATTTATTTTTCTCCTTGCAAATTCATCCATGATCATGACCATTCTTTTTTCAACACCCAAATACATGGGTTCAGTGATAAAGATAGTATCATTTTCTTCTAATTTAACAAACTTATCATTTTCTCTTAAAATTCTTTCAAGATTAGCATAAGGTTTATCTTTAAAATCACTTATTAGAATAACGGTTCCTTTTTCATTTAAACTAGTTAAATCACCTATTTTCGTTTTATTAATATGTAAATATTTTAATTCTAAAGCCTTATTAATAGTATCTTGTAAGAATTTACCCATGATAACTATTTTTCGATTGGTTTTTGATACTTCATCAAATATTTCTTGAATCCTATATATGTGAGCAGGTAGTACACTCATGATAATTCGATTTTCATTATCATGTAAAACACGTCTTATGAATCCTCCAACTCTATGTCTTGGACTTGTGAAGCCATCATTTTCAGCATACATCGATTCACTCATCAAACATAAAACATTTTGTTTACCAATTGATGCTATTCTTCCGATATCACAAGCAAAATGCCCCATCATGGTTGGATCAAAGATAAAATCTCCGGTATAAACAATACTCCCGTCAACTGTTTCTAAAACATATAAACAACTATCCGGAATGGAATGGGTAACCGGAATTGGTAAAATACTATTATTACCAAACTCTAACTTCGAATTACTCTTAATCTCTCTTAAATTAGTAGCTTCTACTTTATCAAAAGCCATTTGTAACTTAAGCATTTCTAAAGTAAACTTTAAGCCATATATTGGAATATCCGGTAAATCCATAACAATATCAGATAAAGCCCCATAATTAGATTCATGACCATGTGATAAAAAGATTCCTTTTACTCTTTTGATATTTTCTTTTAAATATTCATAACTTGGAATTATATAATCAATTCCCAGTAATCTATCTTTAGGATATTTTAAACCAGCATCAAAAACAAATATGTCATTATCAACTTCAACAACATACATGTTTTTTCCATCTTCATTTAAACCACCTAAAGCAAATATATTAATTTTACACATAATTACCTCCAAAAATAAAATTAGTTTTTAAAACATTACTAATTTTATCATTTTTATTAACTTAAATCAAGTCTTAACTTGTACTTTGCATCTTTTGAACTTTCTTTTTAGCACTTGATGTATATCCAAAAGCATCAGAAGTTTTAGTAGGATGTCCATAATAAATATACTTTGCACCATATTTATTATAAATAACTGTTTTATCTTTAACATAAGCATTAAGATTTTTAAAATTATAAGTTGTTTTACCATTAGTAACTAACTTAGTTAAATCCCCTGTCCAATCATGTTCTATTATATAAAGAGGAATTGGCCTTTGACCATCTACTAAAACACTTCGAACAGCATTTAAATTGGCTGTTTTTAATTTTTGTTTAGTATAACTTCCCGTATTAGCAGGTCCCCACCATCTAGAAGTTAAAACATAACTATATAAACTTCCATATTTCTTTCCATATAATTCATACCTATTAGCCATTAAAGCTGCTTCCCAGGCTGAACCTTTAGAATTACCTTGTTCAGCCTGACAAATCTTAGCAATTACATTTAATTGAGATTTAGTCAAATTATATTTTTTCCCAAGAAAAATTCCATCTCCACCAGTAGTTCGACTAATATTATCCTTTATTAACTCACTTTCTTTAATTTGTAAAGAATTATAAGTATTAAGAGTATTTTCTTTTTCTATTTTATCTTTTAACTCTTCTTCTTGTTCATATAATTCAATAAAATAATCTATATTATCAATCTCTGTTAAACAACCCTTATAATTATATTCACTTCCAGTTATATTCTCAAGAAAATTCATAACTGAATTAATTAAAGTAGGAATTAAAAAAACTATAATAGCAGCAACTATTCTTCTAACTGCCATACTATTATTTTCTTTAATTTTACTTTCATCATTATTAATCATATTTTTATACATATCAATAGCAAGTTTAATAATTAATCCAATTGGTATTATAAATCTTAATATTTGTAAAATAGTTTCAAAAAAATATAAAATTCTTAAAAACAAAATATTAGAACATATATTCATAACTTCCTCTATTCTTCCATTTCTTCAGGAGTAATACTACTAGGATCTCTTTCTTCATGTTCAACACTCCAACTATCTTGATGTTTCTTCATATAAGTAGCAAAATCAGCATTCTTAAAGAAAGTCCTAGATTCTAAATTAAATCTTAAAATACTAATCTCTATTTTATCACATATTACTTTTTCATCATCACTTAAGACAACTCCTGCAGATAATTCTTTACTACAAGTAAATTTATCATCATTATAATCACCCATATAAATAACATTAATATTACCACTATTATCATTAATTCTATATGTATAAATTAAACTACTATCTGTATAATCAAAAGTTGCTATTAAATTAGAAGTTAATCCTTGATTATATTCATAAGTATCTCTAGTTATCTGATAATTATATTGATCAAATACATCTTTACTATAAGTACTATTAACTCCTTTACTAACATTATTATTATATTCATCTTCACTACCATTACTATACTTTTCATACATTCCATCATTATTTAATTTATATCCATTCTGTTCAATATATTTAAGTATTTTATCATCTATATTACTATTTATAATAACTTTAATAATAGCAAAAACAATAACTATTAATATAAAAACTATTCCAATTTTAACATATTTATTCTTTAACATAAATCCTCCTATATCTTACTACTTAAAGAATTAACTAAATTTTTAGCTTGCTCAGTATAACCAAATGGATCTGAATATTCATTTGCATGTCCATAATAAGTATACACCGCTCCGTACTTATTGTAAATAACTGTTTTATCTACTTGATAATTTTTTTTATTATTAAATGAATTATATAAATCTTTTCCATTAGTACTAATTTTCTTTAAATCACCTGTCCAATCATGTTCATCAACATATAATGATATAGGTCTTTGTCCATCTATTAAAACACTTCGAACAGAACTATAAACTGAATTATCTAAATTAACACTTTTATAAGAACCAGAGTTAGCAGGAGCCCACCAACCACTTTTCATAACATAGTTATATAAACTTCCATATTTGGCTCCATATAATTCATACCTATTAGCCATTAAGGCTGCTTCCCAAGAGGCTCCTTTAGCACTTCCTTGTTCTTTTTCACATATTTTAGCAAGATCTTTTAATTGTTCTTCACTTAAATTATATTTATTCCCTACTTCTTTTTTTGTAACTCTAACAACTTCAGGTTTACTACTAGTAGTAGGATTACTAGGAGTTGGAGTACTTGGCTTAGGAGTACTAGGCTTAGGAGTAACTTCTACTTCCGGTTCTTCTCTACTTAAATTATTTTTAATTAATTCAAGTGAGGCAGTTTTATATTTCTCATATTCTTTTAATGCCTTTTCTTTATCTTCAAACTCTTTTAATTCATTTTGCTTACTCTTTAATTCTATATAATAATTAATATTTTCTATATCACTTAAACAACCCTTATAATCATATAACTTTCCAGTTGAACTTTCAATAACTCCCATTACTAAATTAATAAGAGTTGGAACTAAAAAGACTATAATACTAGCAACTATTCTTCTAATAGAGTTATTAACATTCTCTCTTTGTCCTTCTATATCTCCAATTATCATACTCTTATACATATCA
>CANRHS010000045.1 GCA_947630495.1 uncultured Bacilli bacterium
GTAACTCCATAGTTATTTGCTATTTGATAAAGAGTATCTCCTCTCTTTATTACATAGGTTATATTTTCAGTTGTTGTTTCAGATACTGGTATTTGTAAAGTTTGATTAATGGTTAATAAGTTACTGGTTAGATTATTGTATTTTTTTATTTCATCGACAGTTGTATTGTATTTTCTGGCTATAGCATATAAGGTATCTCCTGGCATTACTTGATAAACAACAAAGTTTGTTTCTTCAACAACATTTCCTTTTGGAATAGTTAGTTGTTGACCTATTTGTAAAGTGTTACTTATTAAGTTATTTAATTTCTTAATAGCATCAACTGATACTCCATAGGTATTTGCAATTTGATAAAGTGTATCTCCTTTTTTAACTGTATAAATGATATCACTTGATGTTACTTTTGGTATTCTTAAGACTTGACCTACTTTAAGAATAGTGGTTGGTAAGTTATTGTATTCGATTAATTCATCAACGGTTGTATTAAATTGTTGAGCAATTTTATATAAGGAATCTCCTGCTTTTACAACATATTCATCATCATTTGGAGTTGGATTTGTTGGAGTTTCTTCTTGAAAGATTGGAATTCTTAAAGTTTGTCCTATTTGTAAAGTATTACTTGTTAAGTTGTTTAAGTTTTTAATTGCACTTACCGTTGTATTAAATTGTCTTGCTATACTATATAAAGTATCACCTCTTTTAACAGTATAAGTTTTTTCATTATCTGGTAAGTTTGGAGTTTCACCAGGCGGAGCATATGGTACTCCTATGTAATCAGTTACAGCTTCAACTACCCCTTCAACATAATCAAGTAAGTTATTTTGAAGTTTTCTTCTGTCATTAGCATTATCAATAAAACCATATTCAATTAAAAGTGCTGTTGTATTTGGAGTTTCTCGCATTATATAGTAATAATCTTTTGATGGGTCTTCTGGTAATACTCTTTGATAGTATTTTCTTTTTATTTGGCCTTTATCTCCAATTGCATCAAGTATCATCGAAGGAAGTTCGGAATCTGTTCTTAAAGGATAAACGACCTCAGCACCTTCCCCACCTCCGGATAGTTAAAATGTAGTGTTTTTTCATTTATTTTAAACAAAATTCATTAAATTTTTTACCAAATTGACTTACTTTTAAACTCATTGGCATTCCAGCATTACTACCGCCTAATGAAATAGAATGAATGGTGGTATTTACTAATCCATAGTTTTCTAACTGTAAAATAGAACTTTGGATTAAAGATTGATCTGTCCCAGTTTTTTGAATTTCTAAATCAACAACATTATCTTTTGTTAGCAAAAATTGAAAAATTTCAATTTGTAATGGTGTGATTTTTTCTAATACTTCTAAAAATAATTTTCTTTCTTCATAATTTCCATTAGTCGGAGTTTTCAAAATATTTTTAAAATATTCTTTATATAAAATTCTTTTTGATTCCAATTGTTCTTTTTCTATTTTATCCGTTAATTCATCTATTAATGTAATTAATTCATCTTTATTATGCTGCTCAATGCTTGGAATTTTAACGTTTTGTAATTCATCTGCTACTTCTTTTAAAGTCTTTTCAACTCTTTGAAATCGTTGTTCTTGTTTATATCCAAAATACAATGTTGCAAGTGGTCCGCCTACATGTGGAATAACTTGCAATCCGGCATTAACAACTAATTCTAATTTACTCATTGTACTTATCTTTTCTTTTTCCATTGTAACCTCCATTTTTATATAAGTAGTTTATCTTTTATTATGTATCCTTAGCTCTAGATAGAGCAAAATTAATTAAATATTATTTAATATACTAAAATTATATATTATTTCAATATTTCTATCTTTATCAACAATTATTTTATCAATAATTAATTTAATTAAATCTCTTGTTGGTTTATCAACGTCAATTAAAGCCTTAATCCTAGTATCATCCAGAACTTCTTTAGGCTTAAATTCTTTTAATTTTTTTATTTCACACCTTATATTATCTAACTTAACCTCAGTTTCTTTAGCTAATCTTTTATATGTATCAATTGAAATAACTTCCTTAAATCTATCTTCATATAATAAATCTAATTTATTTAGATATTCTCTTTCTTTTAGTTCTAAATTTCTTATTTCCTTAAAAGAATCTTTTTCTCCCTCAACACTTTTAATTATATCAGATAGGTTTAACTCTTGTAAATATTTTTTATAAGTTTCTTGAACTTTTTTTAGTAAAACTACTTCTAGTTTTTCATAAGGAATAAAATGAGAATGGCAAAGTTTTAATTTAGGATTTCTTGTATATTTATTACAGTTAATTGTATAGTAGTTATTTTTACAAGATATAGTTAGAGAATTACCACATTCTTGACATACTAAAAGATTTTCAAATAATCTTTTTTCCCGTTTGGTTTTATTGGTTACTTTAGTTCTTTTAAAATTATTTTGAATAGCATCAAAGATAAATCTATCAACAATTGCTTCATGAGTATTTGGAATAATATCCCAGTTAATTCTAGGTAATGTTTTTTTCTTTTTAGATTTATAGGATACTTTGGTTTGGACACTTTGAACCATATCTCCAACATACATTTGATTTTTTAAAATTTTAGAAACAGATGAAATTGTCCAAATTGGATTATATTTATTATTAGCATTGGGATTTTTTCTTTTAATTGTACTTGGAGTTTTTATTTTATTATTGTTTAAATAAGTTACTATCTCAGAAATAGGAGAACCAAGGTACGCCATATCAAATATTTTTTTAACAACCATTGCATTTTCTTTATCTATTATTAAATGTCCTTTATCACTTGGGTCTCTTTGATACCCAAAACTTGGAGTACTACCTATAAACTTACCTTGTCTTCTTTTATCATTTAATACACTTCTAATTTTAATTGAATTTTGTCTACTATAATAATCATTACAAGCAAATATAAAAGTTGAAGAATCATTACTAGCTTGATTTTTAAAACTATCATAGTTTTCTTGAATCGAAATAAATCTAATATTATTTTCTGGAAAAAAGTTTTCAACATAGTAACCTGTCATGATATGATCTCTTCCTAATCTTGATAAATCTTTTACAATTACTAAGTTAATTTTTTTACTTTTAATATCCTTTATAAGTTTCAAGAACCCTGGTCTTTCAAAGTTTGTACCTGAATACCCATCATCAACATATTCTGATACAAAATTAAATCCTTTTTCTTTTAGATAATTAATTAACAAGTTTCTTTGATTAATAATACTTTCACTTTCTGTTTCATAATTCTTCCCTTCATCTGCTTCTGATAATCTAATATAAATACCGGCTTTAAAATCAGTCATTTTTAATCACACTTTTAAGATATTCTTTAATTAATTCTGTTAAAGATACTCCATCTTCTTTAAAAGTTTCTTTGATATTAAACATAAGTCACCTCATTTAATTTTATGACTTTATTATTTAATTATTTATTCCTGCCAAATTTATATTTACATTTTATATTAGTCATATTAATATATTATTAGTATAAAGCCTTTATGTTCCAACAAACAATTAGCAAAAACTATTTACAACCTATAAGCTTCTTAAAATACTCCTGCAAATTTTTATCCGTACAATAAATATAACACCCTTTCATGCCTCTAGTCATTAACGTTCTATAAGTATTTCTGATTATAAAATCAGTAATTTTCTTTGCTTCTTCTTGTCCTTGTTCTTCAATTATTTTTTTTATTCCATTTAAAGATTTATCAGTTTTAGCTCTTTTAGAATAATCTGTAATTATCTTACCATCTTCATATCTTAAATCATCACCAATAATAACTCCAACATAATCAAATTCTAAACCTTGACAAGTATGAATACATCCAGCTTCATTTATTGACGTTGGATCAATAGCCCAAGTTTGAGAATTACCTAAATTCCAACTCATTTCAAAATTAAATTCTGGTATTATAATATCATGAATATTAGTATTATCTTTTCCTCCACTAATCCAATTCCAACAATAGCCAGCTACTATTCTCGACTTATTATTTATCTCATTCTTTTCTTCAATAGCTTTTCTCATTTCATTTGGATTATCAAATACCTTAAAATCATAATCAAATCCATCTATATCAAAATTAGCAGTATCCCTGATTTCTAATAAATTATCAAGCCAAGCTAAATAGCCATCTGAACCATTGCATCTAAATTGAGAATCTAATTCATAAATATAAATACCCGCATCTTGTTCTCTAGCAAACTTCCTTATTAATTCTTCACTTCCAATATCTTTAATTGTTACTTTTTGATTTTCATCAATAAAGAATATTGAAAATTTAGCAGCATTTATTATCTCCTTAATTTGATTTTCTCCTTTATTTTGAAATAAACCTGATTTTTCATTTAATCTGTGAGCCTCATCAACCACTAAACAATCTAATCTATTTTTTTCTTCATTAACAAAACTTCCTGAACTTTGAAATAAATGATTTATATATGTTTGAGTATAATCTCCTCTTAATTTAGAAGAATAAACATTTCTTGGAGCCGAATTTTTAGTTACATAAAAGCATGTCATATTTCGCCTATTTAATTCTACCAATATATTTATTGCTAAAACAGATTTGCCAGTTCCTGGTCCCCCTCTTACTATCATAACATTTTTAGTATTATTACCAACTGTATCAATAGCATTTCTTATGGCATACTCATACACAATCTTTTGAGTATCAATCATATAAAATTCTTTATTTCCCTTTAACATATTTGTTAAAGCGTCCTGCAACATTTTTGATGGTCTAATTTTTCCATGATCAATTTCATAAAGAATGTTTCCATTATCTCCATCTTTAATATACCTTTTAATAAAATCTCTTAATTTTAAAACATCATTATGCCCAAATAAAGGAGCAGCATCAGTATATTCTTTATAATTATTAGATAATAACGTATCGTCTTGATCAAAATAATAGTTATGTAAGAATGCACAAGGAACCACATTAATATTTTTTAATTGTACTGACTCATTATAATCTCTTATGAGATTAGCATAGGTCATAGCCTGATAAGAAGGATGATTGACATCTCTCAATCCTCCACCAGTATAAGTATTTACTTTATAAATTCCATCCATTTCTCCTACTTCAGTACACTTATCCCATTGTTTTAATTCAATGATTACAACATTAGATTTAGACTTATTATATCCTGACATCATAAAATCAATTCTACATCCAGTTGGTGGAATATTATATTCAATAGCTATTCCAACATTATTAGGTATTTCAATATCACTTAAAACACCCCTCATATATTGCATAGAGTTTTTCCATGAATTAAATTCTGGGACACTAGGTTTTCTTTTAATAACTTCAATATATTTATTTCTAATTTTATCAGCAATAATTCCTAAATCTACATCATTAATAAATTCTGATTTTATTCCTTCATATACTAACATAAAACACTCCTTCTTTTAATGTTATAATTTATTGTATTTAGTACTTTTACCTTTTGACTTTTCTACAGGATATTTCTTTGCTGTCTCATTCATTTTGTCTAATACTATTGTCTTAGGGTTTAATCCCAATTTATCTGCAAGTAATAAACAATAATTTATTACATCAGCTAACTCATTTTTTACCTCATTAATATCATAATCACTACTCCATTGAAAACATTCTAATAATTCTCCTGCCTCTATTGAAATACTTTTTGCTAAATTTTCTGGAGAATGAAATTGATCCCACTCTCTTTCTTTAGTGAACTTAATTATTTCATTTATTAGTTCTTCCATTGCTATCACTCCTAAAACAACTCTTTAACTATTAAATCTTCACTCTTTAAATTATTATTTTTACCTAATAATAAATTCTCATAAAATTTAATTAAATAACTTTTATTTTCTTTTATATTTAAATAATTATTAAAATAATTACTTCTAACTAATGCATTTCTAAAATATACTGACTTATCTTTAAATAAAGTATTATCTACATTATAACCTAGACTTATTAAATATTTTTCTATAAATAAGGCTGTAGTTCTTGTATTACCTTCTCTAAAAGGATGTACTTGCCAAATATTAGATGAAAAATTAGTTATATTATTAATTACTTCAACAATATTCATTTTTTTATAATCTTTTTCTTTTTCAACTTCTATATCATACTCTAATGATTCTTTTAAGGTTCTAGAATCTCCATATAGAACTGAATCATTATTTAATATTTTTTCATGTTTAGAAAAATCTATCTTTCTAAATTCTCCCGCAAACTCATAGACATCTTGAAATAAATACTCATGAACATATTTTAAATAATCAACTGATAATTCAAAATTATCTATTTGTAATAATTCAACTATTCTCATAGATACTAAATCACATTCCATTTCATTATGATTTATATCTTTCTTCTTTTCTTTTAAAGAGTAGTATTCTTTTATTTCTTTTTCTACCTGTTCTATTGTAAGATTTCCTAGAACATTACTATTAACAAGACTTTCAAAATATTTAGAGGGTTTTAAATTATCAACTTCTTGAAGACCTATAGCCATATCCCACTCTAATTGTTTAACATATCCTTTAGGTTTTATTTCTTCAGTATATTTTATATTACTAGAATCTAACTCTCTTTCACTCATCATAAACTCCTGTTTTCTTCTTTTACTTCATAATTAATAATAAGCTTAAAATTCATTAAATTCTCCACGCTTTCTTACATCTTCATTACATTCTTCTAAATCAAATTCATTTATATCTTGATGTGGCCATCCTTCATAATCAGGATCGTCATCATGATTTTCGCCATAGAATATATCATAAAGCCCATATACTCCACCACAATCATCAACTATCCCATAGCCTTTTCCAGATAATACTTCTGTTTTGCTATAACCATCTACTATTTTACTAATTGTTACTTTAAATCTCCAATCATCTCCAAAATCATAAATAACATAAATTTTTTGCTTTTCTTTTAATCTTAAATCATAAAGAGGTCTATCACTAAATTCTTCACCAAGATAATCTTTTTCTTTCTTTAAATCATAAAGATGTGAGAAATCTCCTCTAAAAGCGGCAATTACTATTCTACATAAATCATCAATTGTAATATTATTACTAACAATAATTTTTCTTTTTATATCTTTATTAAAACCCTCTAAACCAACATTCAAAATATAACTTTTAGGCTTTTTACTTTCTTCTTTATCAATAAAATAATCTTTAATTCTTTTATTAATTAAATCTTTATCAAATCCTATTTTTAAACATTCTTTTTGAATTTTAGTACATAAATTTTCTTGTTCTCGTTTAGTATACCTTAAAATTCTATATAATTCATATATTGATTCATTATTAAAAAAGCCATAACCTTTTCCATCTATTACTGTAAATTCATCTTCCGTTTTCTCATCAACTATCTCTAAAACATCTATTAATATTTCAAAATGACATTGTTGATGAAAGCATAATAATTCTAAAGAACTTTCTTTTTTTAACTTTAAATCTTTAAGAAGATAATTATCTATATCTCTATGCTCATTTTCATAAAGATCATAATCAAAATTTGAATTCGAATAACAATAACCATCATCAACCAATCCATAACTTAACATTTTATCAATATTTAAAGATACTAATATACCTTCACAGAAATTAGTTAAACTAATATCATCATCAACAACAATTTTTCTATTTAACTTTTTTTCTAACTCTTCAACTTCAATATTTAAAACTACTTTCATCACTACCTCTTATAAAAATTGATCCCAATAAGTACCATTATCAAATGCATCTAAATTATCGAAAAATTCGTCCATACTCTCTCTTAAAATCATACAAAGTTTCTTATAATCTTGAACTTTAACATATTCTTTCTCACTCATACATTGATAAAACTTCTTTATACTAGCAGCATTCTCCTTAATCGATGTCCTACTTGCAAAAGCACATTTTTCGATAAACCAACCATTCAAGTATCCAAATACTTCAAAGATTCCCTCTTCCATTTTTGTAACTTCATAATAATTTAAATAATCATTTAAATAAAATTCTACATTACCTAGATGATTCTTTTTAGTTTTAGGGCTTAAATTCTTAGAATCTAGCCAGTCGCTAAATTCCTTTAAAAACTTTTCATTCCTTTTTTCATTCTTTTTTAACTCTTCTTCATAATTATCCATAACTACTACCTTCCTTTACCAACATTATATCATTTAAACTTAGTAAGGTAAATAAATTGACAATAATTTACGAAAAAAATAGTAATGTTACTTACTATTTCAAATATTTATTCATTAATTCTATAGCTAACTTTTCACCTTTAGGTGTTAATCCAACTGACTTACTTGTATGTTTACTATAATATAGATAACCATCATCTGTTAACTTATTAAGAATATCAAAATCATATCCCTTCCAACAAGTTTTAATCTTTGATTTTTCAACATTATCATTATCTAAGACTACGTAACCATCTTCATCCCATGAAGTTAAATACATTAATAATAAAGTTAAATCTTCTATATTCTTATCCATTTTACTATCCTTTCTATTTAAATATTTCTCTACATAAGTATTATAGCAAATATTATAAAACTACACAATAACTATCCCCACCTCCGGCATTTATGTGATTAGATAAAACTATTACTTTAGAATCATTACCAAAGGTATCTGTCATAGTAGATAGTCTCTCGGCTCTTGATAAAGTAGTATCATCATCTCTTGTAATTGCAACCGGTACTCCTAGTTCTTTAAATCTATCATACATATAATTAGCTGCTTGTAAAGTAAAATCTTTTTCTCGTAAGCCACCTGATACAGCACCCGGATCACTTCCACCATGGGAAGCATCATTTATCCCCAAAAATTGTTAATTATAAATCAAAATTCCATTCGATTATTATTTCTCTTGTATTATTTACTTTATCAAGATTTCCAATATAAATTTTCTCAATAAATTCATCAACTATTATCTTATTTAATTTTTTAATCTTCTTATATTTTTTTAGTATACTTTCAATATCTTTAGTATTTCGTTTTCTATCAAGGCTATCTTCTATTTCTTTTTCTACTTCCTTTAATCTTTCTTGATAATTATTAACGTCTTTTTCATATTCTTCATGAAGAACAGAAAAATCAGTTTCAGAAATTATATTCTTCATCTTATCTTGATATAGATTTTTAAAATATAATTTACATTCATTTAATTTCTTTTCAAGATTTACTTTTTCTTTATTTAAATTAGTTATTCTAATTTCTTGATTATTCTTTTTATTAATTTCTTTTTCTAATTCATTTTTTAACATTACTTGATTACATTTTTTTAATAATTCATTTATCGAGTTTAAAACATAATCTTCTAAAATATCTAATCTAATTGAATGCTTATTTGAACAAGTATGATATTTCTTATTGCCTTTACATTGTAAGTAGGCCCGTTTTTCTATTTCTCCATTTTTACATTTAGTAGCATACACATTACGCATAAAAATACGACCGCATTCTTTACAATAAACCTTTTGACTTAATAGATGAATATTTCCAGTTTTCATTGGTTTTTCGTGGCTTCCTATTCTCTTCTCTACTAAATACCAAGTTTCTTTATCAATAATTGCTTCATGAGTATTAACTACTCTTGTCCATTCACTTTTAGGAACTTGCTTCGATTTATGATTTTTATAACTTATACTTGTTTTTTTACCTTGAACTAAATTACCTATATAAACTTCATTTCTTAAGATTTTAGCTATTGTATCAGGTGTCCAAATACCTGTTTTTTGATAATCTAAGTTTGAACAAACAAAATTACTACCAATTGATTTTTTATAAAGAGAAGGACATAAAATATTTCTTTCATTTAAACTATCACATATTTTTTTATAACCTAATCCATTTTTATATTTTTCAAATATTTCTTGAACAATATAAGAAACATTTTCATCAATTATTAATTTATGTTTATCACTTGGATTTTTTTTATAACCATAAGGTGCAAAACTACCCATGAAGAGTCCATCTTCTCGTTTATTTTTTAAAGATTTTTTAACATTATTTGATAAATCTTCAAGATACCATTCATTGACAAGCCCATTTATTTGTCTTGATTTTTTATTAGAAGCATTATTAGTATCGGCATTATCAACTATACTAACAAATCTAACTCCCCATTCGACAAATTTATTATGTAAATACTTTTCAATTACTTCCATATCTCTTGAAAATCTACTTTGAGTCTTACAAAGAACGATATTAATACGACCTGATTCACAATCTTTAATCATTCTTTCAAAATCTGGTCTATAAGTTCCTGCTCCTGAATAATCATCATCTGAATAAATATCCACAACTTCCCAGTTCTGTTCTAAAGCATATTTTAAAAGCATACTTTTTTGATTAGCAATTGACTCACTATCATCATTTTTATTTTTCTTATATCTATCTTCATCAGATAGTCTACAATATACACCTACCTTTTCCATTTCTACAACACCTCATTTTCTAAGGGTTGTAGCAAATTTAAATCTATATTGATATTATAATTCATATTACGAATTATTTAAAGCCACGTTTTCATCTTCACTTGCTAATATAACTCGTAATAATTTTTGAGTAATAACATTTTCTAATTCATCTTCTTGTAATTTTTTATCATCTTTTATTACATATACTACATTATAATTTACCTCCATTTATATAACCCCCTTTTTAACTTTTCTATAAAGAAAAACCTCCGAATATAACCATATATCAATCCTCCTTGAAATTTTTTAATAAATCTTCCATATTTTTTAATTCATCTCCCGTTAATTCTTCATCTTTACAAATTTCCGGATGTTTCATCCAATATGGAATAACATTTATTTTCTTATAATTATTTCTTGTATATTCTTTTCTTGTATCTTGGTAATTTTTTACTACCTTATCATTCACATTTTTTGCTAATACTTTAGTATTTTCTTGAGCAATAATATTAGTGTTTAAATATATTCTTCTTTGTCCATTAATAAATTT
>CANRHS010000046.1 GCA_947630495.1 uncultured Bacilli bacterium
GGACGATTACAACTGGTAATATGAAAGTTTATGATATTATACCAACTTCTAAATATAGTAAAAATGATTTTTCCAAAATTTTAAATAAGCTAACTAGTACTTTATATGATGAAAGTTCAACTTTCAAAGCTTTAAAAGATAAATATCCTGAAGAGGTTAGGGTAGAAGTAACTGATAAAATAAATAAAGTCTTAATATCAGGAAGTATTCCTAATAAATCTATTAATCATGAGATAACTAAAGATGAAGTAAAAGAAAAAATATTAAAACTAGGTAATACTATTTATCAAATAGATAATTTTAATATTGATTTAGATAATAATTTATTTGTTCCTTTAAGTGAAATTAATAATTTAAAAAGAGAAGTTTTAAATTTATTAGATAAGAAAAGAATATATCAAAAAGAATTTATTAAAAAGAATTATTATATAAAAGTTCCTGATTTTAAAAGAGAAGAAGGTTATACTATTTTAACTAATAAAGATATTACTAATTCTAAATATAAATATATTTATAATTCTAATAATATAATTAAACTTCCTAAAGTAATGGATAATTATAATAATCTAGATAAGAATAAAGAATATTTAATAAGTGAAGTAGGAGGATTATGTTTAAATAATATAGTAAGTGATTATTCTTTAAATGTAACTAATTCTTATACAGTAGCATTTCTTCATTCAAGAGGAGTAAAACGAGTAACTTTATCTTTAGAATTAAATGATAAAGAAATAGAAACTATAATAAATTCTTATAAAATGAGATATAATAAGAATCCTAATTTAGAATTAATAGTTAAAACTAATATGGAAGTAATGACTTTAAAACTTAATTTTAAAGATATTTATAATAATCCTAAATATTTAATAGATAGATTTAATAATAAATATTATTTAGTCTATAAAGATAATTTAATGTATATCTATGATTATAAGAAATATATATTAGAAAATCCTGATAAATATTTTAAATTAGGTATTAATTATTTAAGAGAAGAAGATATAACATTATAAAAACATATTTAATCTTGTTATATCTTTTCTTTAATGATATAATTATCTTAAGGTAGTGATAGTATGGGTCTTTATATAATGTATGGAATAATATTAATTCTAGCTTTTCTAATCTTTTTCTTTATTAAATTTATTATTAATTTTCTTAAAATAAATGGTATTAAAGGAATAATTACATCTATAAAAAAACCTGAAAATATATTTGGTAGTCTAACAATTATTATTTTTACTTTAATCTTTTGGTTATCTTTTTATTTTATTTATTATACTAATCAATATCCAACTTTAACTATATCTAAATTAGAAGGTAGTAATAATTATCAAGATACAATTAAAGTAAATAAAAAAAGACAAATAAATTTATCTAATGAATCTACTTTAACTATTACAAAATATAATATGGAAGATATTAATTTTAAAATAAATACAAATATGTATAAATTAGAATTTGATAAACATGGCTTTGATTATTTAAAATTAATTGATAAAAATGAAGAATATAAATTAGATATAAGTCGGGATATAACATTATATAGTTTAGATAAAAAAGTAACTTATACTTTAGAATTAAGAGGTTAATATGATTAATGAATTAAAAATAAAATGTGATTGTAATTCTTTAATGGAATATGATAGTTATGCTAATAAGTTTATTTGTCCTAAATGTCATAAAAGATATACTATCAAAGAAATTGATGGTAAAGAAGTAATTGTTACTAATTCTCGTAAAGCTTATAAAATGAATCAAGTATATAATAAAGAAGATTTTCTTAAGAAAATAAAAACTAAAGTAAAGAAAACTATTTTAGTACCTAAAGAATTTAGTAAGTTAGATAATTTAAATATTAATGAGTTAGAAATTTATTTAGTAAGTTATAATGCTAAGTTTATTATCGATAATACTATTTATGAACTTAATAATTTAATAATAGATGATTATTTAGATTTAGATAGTAATATTATAAATTTATTATATCCAATTGATTATAATGGAAATTTTCAAGAAATAGATTATAATATAGATAACTTTAATGAATTAGAAAAAATAAGTCATGAATATCTTAAAGATTTAGTAAATAATACTAATATTCTTTATTTAAAAGAAGAATATAAAGTATTTATATATACTATTTATGATTTAGAAATTATATATAAAAATAATAAATATCATCTAGCTATGAATTCTTATAATTCGAAGATGTATATGGAAATACCAATTGCAAAATATAAATTTATATTAATAACTTTATTCTTTTTAATAATAGATATTTTATTCTTTATCTTTATTAGAAAAGAAGAAATTTATTATACATTTTCTTTAATTTTAACTCTTATTATGTTTTTAATAGAATTAATAAGTTTAATAAGTTTATATAACTTATCAAGAGTTAAATATCAAGAATTAAGCTCTAAAAATAAAGTTATTATTAATAAGAAAAATATATAAGTAATTTTTTCAAAATGATTGTAAATAATTAAAAGATATGGTATGATATTAGTAAGAATAGAGGGATAACATGATTACTAAAGATAATATATTTACATATTCTTATAAAGGTTTAGTTGGATTAATCTATTTAATAATGGGTAAAAAAGATAAAATACATGATTTATTCTTTGAAGAAGATATCTTTAAAGATGTTAAGAGAAATACAACAAGACTTGAAGAAGCAAGTAATGCCGTTGCCGAGATGCAAAAGAATCCCTATCGTTATAAATATAAAAAATCAAATGGTAAGATAGGGGTTGGAACTTTTGATGCTTATAATGCTGAACAAGTTAAAACTTTCTTAAGTAATGAAGGATATGAGATTACGGAAGTAGAAGAAGTTAAAAAAAGTGCTTTTAACGTTGATATAATGTTAACGTCACCTATTAAAGTAGGAGAGTTATCATTTGCTTTGGTGCAAGTATCAACTTATTTAAGAGCCGGTATTTCTTTAATTGAATCATTTCGAATTTTAGCAAAACAAGCTAGGAAGCCACTTATTAAGAAAATATATAATATGATCGTTTATGATTTACTTGCAGGAGAAAGTTTATCAGAAGCAATGGCTAAACAACCTAAAGTATTTCCTAAACTATTAACTAATATGGTTAAATCGGCTGAATTAACGGGAGATTTACCAACTATATTAGATGATATGGCAAAATATTATGAAGAAATAGATAAAACTAAAAAAGAATTAAAAAGTGCTATGACATATCCGACCATTGTTTTTGTAATGGCTATTGCTGTTATTGTCTTTGTACTTAATTACATAGTTCCACAATATGTAGATATGTTTTCAAGTTGGGGTTCTGATTTACCTCCAATTACAGTTATGACTATTAATTTTAGTAATTTTGTCCAAAAGAATTTAATTGAAATGTTAATAATCTTAATATTAATACTTGTTTTATATATAGTTTGGTATAAGAAAGTTACACCTTTTAGAACTTTTATGCAATATATATATTTAAAATTACCAGTTGTAAAAAAGATTATTATGTATAGTGAAGTATCTATGTTTGCTAAAACATTTGCCTCTCTTTTAAATCATGGAGTATTTATAACTGATAGTATGGATGTTTTAATTAAAGTATCAGAAAATGAAATATATAAAAGAATAATTGTTAAAACAGTTAAAAATTTAAATCGTGGTGGTAAGATAAGTGAGGCTTTTAAAGATAGTCCTTATATTCCATTAGTTGCTTATGAAATGATTGTAACTGGTGAATCAACAGGTAAACTTGGAACAATGATGGAAAAAGTTGCTGATTATTATGATAACTTATATCATAATGCAACAAAGCAGATTAAAAGTTTAATTGAACCGGCTGTTATAGTTATGTTAACCTTTGTTGTTGGTTTAATTATTATCTCAATTGTTGTACCTATGTTTGATTTATATCAGACAATTGGAAGTATTTAGGAGTACTTATGGAAGTTTGTTATTATATTAGTTTTTTCATCTTTGGACTTTGTTTTGGATCTTTCTATAATGTATGTGGTTTAAGAATACCTAGGGTAGAGTCTATTAATCATCCAAGAAGCCATTGTGAAAATTGCAATCATGAATTAAAATGGTATGAATTAATTCCCTTAATATCTTTTATTATTCAAAAAGGAAGATGTAGGAATTGTCATACTAAGTTATCATGGTTTTATCCTTTTTCAGAACTTGCAACGGGTATTTTATTCATGGTTTGTTATCATTCATTTGGTTTTTCTTATGATTTAATAATTGCTCTTACTTTAGTGAGTTGCTTTACTTTAGTAATAGTTTCTGATTTAACTTATCTTTTAATACCTGATCGATTTATTGTAATACCATCTATTATCGTAATAATTATAAATTTTTTAAATAATGGTTATGAATATGGCTTACTTCATATTGCCTATGGAGTATTAGCATTTATATTCATGTATTTAATAATGTTACTTGGTAATAAATTATTTAAGAAAGAAAGTATGGGAGGAGCCGATATAAAATTAATGTTTTTAGTAGGTGTAACCTTAGATCCATTTTTAACTATTTTAGTTATCTTCTTAGCAAGTTTTATTGCTTTACCAGTTTCTTTCTATTTACTTATTAAAAACAAAGAACATGTTATTCCCTTTGGCCCCTTTATAGTAGCATCTTTCTTAATAGTTTATTTTACTAAGTTAGATATTAAAGAGATATTTACAAATATTTTACATTTTTTCTAGAAAAATATCTTGATTATTTTAATTAATTATTGTAATATAAATATATGAGTTAGAAAGGATAGGTGAAGCCCTCATGAAGAATTTTTTGATGTTATATCATGTTCACATTCTGTCAACTTCGGGGGGGGTTGCTTAGTACAAAATAGTTACATAAATAAATATAATATAAGTCTAAATAAGCATAAAGTATTTAGTATTTTTAATACTAGATTTCTTTATGCTTTTTTGATGTAGTAAAATTTAATCTAAATTATATATAAGAGAGGAGAAGTGAAAAAAATATGTATTTAGAGAAAAAGAAAAGTAATAAAAAGATTATAATATCAAGTATTATAGTATCTATAGTATTAATAGGAGTAGTAGGAGTAACATTTGCTTTATGGAGTTATTCTAAAGTAGGACCAAATCAAGAGTTAATATCAGGTAATATTTATATGAAGTATACTGAGACTAATCAAATAAATGCTCAAGGTATGATGCCTCTTGATATTAGTAAGTATTATAGTGAAGGTTATATAGTAAATCCTAATATGACTAAGGAAGAACTAGCAAGTTGTGAGAGTTTCTTTAGCGGTGAAGATTGGATTAGTGGATTTCAAAATGAAGAGACGCCGAGAGCCTTTTGTGAGGGAACAGGAACTGCTCAAGGAGGAATAACTACTTTTCAAGATTTACTTGTCGGTGCTCCTCAGGAGATAATAGAACAACAATATGGAGAATTAATAGAAAATAATGTGATAATAAAAGAAGGATTTAGAACTAAGTATGAGCATTATAAAGTAAATCCAAGTATGACATCCGAAGAACTAGCAAGTTGTGAAAGTTTCTTTGAAGAGAAATTTAGTCAAATGTTTCAAAACGAAGAGACACCAAGAGCCTTTTGTAAAGGTACAGGGACTGCTCAAGGTGATACTTTACAAGAAGTGTTGAATAGTTTGTCTTCTTCGTCAAAAATAGAACAAGCCTTTGGAGAATTAATAGAAAAGAATGTAATTCAAAAAGAAACAATAGAATTACCAAAGGTACCATACTTTGAATTTAATATAGAAGGAATAAATGATTATACAAAAGATATATGGTATGAAATAGTGTTAAGTCATGGAGAAGAGCCAGAAGATAGAGATACAAGAATAAAAGATTATTTATTAAGATTTAGATTAGTAGAAGTAGTAAATGGACAAGAAAAAGAAATATTTACAAATAGAAATTATGGAGATTTAAGTAAAGAAAAAATCTGGGTAGATACAGTAAGTGCTCAAACAGAAGAAGTAAAAAGAGTATATAGATTATATATGTGGATAGGAAATGAAACAACAATAGGAAATACAGAAGGAGCAGATTATGATAATGAAACATGGGAAAGAGTTTATGCAAGTATAAAAGTAAATGTTAATGGAGATTTTACTCCTAAAGAAGTAAACTATTCTGAATATATACCTCCTCAACCAGCAAGATGTTTTATGACCCAAGAGTTTGAACATAATGGAGATACAGAGGTAATGATCACAGATTATGATACAGATTGTGGAACAAAAGTAAATATACCAGAAAAAATAAATGGACATAAAGTAACAGTAATAGGAAGTTTTAGTATGTATAACAATGAAGGATATATTCAACCAATGGCATTTTCACCTAATACAAATGAAATGTCATTTTATAATAAAGGCTTAACAAGTGTAATAATACCAAATACAGTAAGAACAATAGGAAATTTTGCTTTTGCTGATAATAACTTAACAAAAGTAGAAATACCAGATAGTGTGGAATGGATAGATATTGATGCTTTTTCTGATAATCAATTAGAAATCGTCACAATAGGAAGTGGAATTAAGTATATAGGAGATAGTGCTTTTAATTACAATGGTGAATATGGTGATTATGGTAATTATGGAACCTTTAAAACATTAAAAGTAAAAAAGAGTTGTGAGGAAATAAAAAATATACCTGAGTCTTTTGAACAACAATATACTTATTATCCTTGGACTTGTTCTGCTCATAAAGATGGACTTAAAGTATATGGATATGAAAATGGCGAAGAAAAATTTTGTGAAGTTGCAGAATTTAGTTGTGCTGAGTAATTAAAAAATTCTTAAATTAATTTTAAGAGTTTTTTTTCTATATATGAAACAAAAAAGATAAAATAGACTAGTAAAATAAACTAAAATATGATAGAATTTAATTGGTGTTAGGTATGGAAAGAGTTCAAAAAGTAATAAGTAATTTAGGATATGCATCAAGAAGAGAAGCAGAAAAATTAATAAGTGAAGGGAAAGTCTATATAAATGATAGAGTAGCAAGTCTTGGAGATAAGGTAAGTAGTTCTGATATTATTAAAATAGATGGTAATATACTAGATAAGAATAAAAATACCAAAGTTTATTACTTATTAAATAAACCAAGAGGAGTAGTATCAACTGTTAAAGATGAAAAAGGAAGAAAGACTGTTATTGATTTAATAGATACTAAAGAAAGAATATATCCAATTGGAAGACTTGATTATGATACTACAGGAGTTTTATTACTTACTAATGATGGAGAATTAACGAATAAATTATTACATCCAAGTAATAATATAGAAAAAGTTTATCTTGCAAAAATTGAAGGTAAAATAACAGGAAGTGCTATTAATAAATTAAAAAGTGGTGTTAAGATAGATAATATTAAAACAAGTCCATGTTTTGTTAAACTTAAAAGTTATAATTTAAAAACAAATACTTCAATGGTAGAAATAAGAATTCATGAAGGACACAATCATCAAGTTAAAAAAATGTTTGAAAGTGTTGGCTATAAAGTATCTAAATTAACAAGACTAAGATTTGCTTTCTTAGATACTACTAATTTAAAACCAGGTGAATATAGAGTATTATCTATTAAAGAAGTTAAAAAGTTATATAGTTTAATTAAATAGGAGAATATATGTTAGAAACATTATATATATTATTTTGGTTATATGCAATTCTTGGTTATATAATGGAAGTAATTAGAACATTAATTAGAGAAAAAAAGTTTGTTAATAGAGGTTTCTTATTAGGACCTTATTGTCCTATTTATGGAGTAGGAGGAGTATTACTATTTCTTGTAAATAGATATAGGAGTGACCCCTTTATAGTTTTCTTAGTAAGTATTGTTATTTGTTCTTTTATTGAATATATAGCAAGTTATTTATTAGAATTAATTTATAAAGTTAGATGGTGGGATTACTCAGATCGATTATTAAATATAAATGGAAGAATATGTTTAACTAATACAATTGAATTTGGAGTATTAGGAATGTTAATTGTTTGTTATTTTAATCCTATTTTAATAGATTTTATTAAAAGTATTAATCTTAATTTAAGACATGTAATAGCTATTACTTTAATTGTAGTTACATCCCTTGATATATTAATTACATCAGCAATTCTTTTTGATATAAGGAAAAGTGTCTTAAAGTTTAAAAATAAAACTATTAATATCTTTAAATCTAATAAAGATAATACTGAAGAAGTAAGTAAGAAAGTAAAAGAAATGTTAAAAGAGAAATCTTTTTTGCATAAACATATGGCAAAAGCATATGATAATTTAAAAGTTTATAAGAATAATTTTCTAAATATTACTAATAAATTTATTAATGAAAATAACTTTAATAAGTTAGAAGATATTTGTATGTTAGTTTTTTCTATTAGTATTGTACTAGGACTTACTATTGGAGGAATGGTTAAGAAGGTTGGCTTTTGTCTTTGTATATTTATATTAATTGGCATAATTATAGTAAGGATGGTAGGAAGGAAATGAAAGATAATTTTACTAAACATATTAAGAATGATTTATATTTATCAGATTCTGATATTGAAATATTAGAAAAATATGAGATTGATTATTTAAAGTTTAAAAGTGTTAAAGAGTTAATGTTTCAGATTGAAACAATGTTAAGGAATACTGATGCAGAAGACGATTTAGAAGATTTACTTATAAAGTTATCAGATTATAACTATTATTTTCAAACTAATAAATGAAGTAATAGTTATTTTTTTATATCATAAAATTTAGGGAGGTGTATATGAAGAAAGTTTTATGTGTTATTTTACTTTTATTAGTTTTGTTTAGTACAGTCCCTAAGGTAAATGCAGCAGGTGACCTACTAGAAAATGCGAAGGCAGGTTTGTTGATGGATGTTGGAAGTGGGACAATTATCTATGAAAAGAATATAAATGAAAAGTTAGCAGTTGCTTCGATGACTAAGATGATGGGAATGATTCTCGTGATGGAAGCACTTGAGGATGGGAGTTTAAGACTTGATGAAAAAGTTAAGGCTTCAAAAAACGCGGCCGGGATGGGAGGCTCTCAGATTTGGCTTGAAGAAGGAGAAGAAATAAGTGTTTTAGATTTAATTAAAGGAATAATGATGGCAAGTGCCAACGATGGAATTGTTTGTATGGCTGAAAGAATTGGAGGATCTGAAAAGAATTTTGTTGACATGATGAATAAAAAGGCTAAAGAATTAGGTCTTAAAAATACGCATTTTGTAAATCCAACCGGGCTTGATGAGGATAATCATTATTCAACGGCTTATGATATGGCAGTGATTGCGAGAGAACTCTTAAGTCATGAAGAAATTTTGAAATATACAAGTATTTATGAAGATTATTTAAGAAAAGGAACTTCAAGAGAATTTTGGTTAGTTAACACGAATAAATTAATTGCAAGTTACAAAGGGGCTGACGGGTTAAAAACGGGAATGACTGATAATGCTGGTTATTGTATGGCGGTTACTGCTAAAAGAAATGGTATGCGACTACTAGCAATTGTCCTTGGAGAAAAAGAAGGTAAAGTTCGAAATAAAGAAACAGCAGAACTTCTTGATTATGGTTTTAATTTATATGAAGTTACAACTATAAAAAAGAAAGGTGAAGTATTAGGTAGTATTAAAATTGATAAAGCAAATCAAAAAGAAATAGAAATAATTGCTAATGATGATGTTACTATCTTAAAAAAGAAAAGTGATAAGAAACAAGAATATAAATCTAGCGTTGAACTTAATTCCTTAAAACTTCCTATTAATAAGGGAGATGCTATAGGTAAACTTATAGTTAGAGATCAAGTAGGTAATAAAATAGATGAAGTAACAATTACAGTTAATTCCGATATAAAAAAAGATAACTTTGTAAATATCTTAATGAAAATAATCAAAAGTATGATTCAAGGAGAACTATTTTAGTTCTTTTAATTTTTTTAATGTCAAATTTTGTCAACCATGAAAATAATTCTTTGTATCATTGATATCTTAATTGCCTTAAAAGTATGCAAATTTGCTCTTTAACTTAATCTCAATTTACTAAATTGAACTAAGTTACAAGACTAAATTTTAAGTTTTCCCGACTTTTTCTTGGAATTTCCAAAGTTGTAAAAATGGATATAGTTGTGCTATAGTTAATTTACCAAGTGGAAATACTTGGAGAAGGAGAGAGACTATGACAGATAATTTAAATTTGAAAAAAGAAAAAGAATTGCTAGTAGAAGAATTAATGGATGAATATGTAAGAGATTTTAATACAGATATTCCCCAGATTAGAGGAGATAGATTGTTTTGGTATTTATTTAATGAAGCATATCTTCCAATTATAGAATGGATAATATCAAAGGTATTAAAAGTACCAATTGCAGAGGTTAGAAAGAATAAAGTAAGAATACCTAATGCAAGACTTCCTCTTTTACATAAAAAGGATAAGGGTAAGTATACAGATTTATTAGTTGAATATAAGGGAGATAAATATTTATTTGAACTAAATAATCGTTTTAATGGAATAGGGACAAGATTTTTAGTTTATGGAGCCAATGAAATAGTAGGCAATCATATAATGAAAGGTCAAACTATAGAAGATGCTTTAAATTTAAAAGATGAAGTAACTTTTGAAAATCCATCTAGGATAACTATTTATAATTTAGATTGGCATTCAAGTAAAAAGAAAGCTAAGAAATTAAAACCTAAAAGTAAATCATTCTTAGATTATAACGAATATAATCCG
>CANRHS010000047.1 GCA_947630495.1 uncultured Bacilli bacterium
ACTCATTTTATTTACTTTGGCTACTTTATTTTTTCAAAATTCTTGATTTATTGGTTCAAAAAGTTTATAAATTAACAAAATAACGTATAAATATCTACTAAATTATATTTTTAATAATAAATACCCTAAATATATTTCAGAACAATGGAGTAGTTATACAGAATATAAAAGGTATTATTTAGAAATCTTTAATAACGAAATCAACAACTTATTTGACCTAATTATAGATAAAATAAGAGAAGAATATCCATTATATCAGAATGAATATCAAAAATTAAAACTAGTTCAAGAATCAAAAGAGTTTTATAATTTAAAATTTAATGTGAGTAATGAAGAGAAAAAAGACACTAAGGAATTAACAAAAGTAGATGTTGTCTTAGAATTATTTAAACTTCTTAAATGTAATTCTTGTAATGCAAATTTAAAACTTTTAAATAAAACTATTAAATTTTCAGATAGAGTAGGTAGAAAACATGGGGTTAATATTAAAACTGGAACACTTATTTATAAATCACCGGCCGGTTTAAAAGAGAAAAGATATGAGTTTTAGAACAGTAGTTATAACTAAGCAAGCAAAAATAAGCTATAAGAATAGATTTCTAGTTGTTAAACAAGATATAAACGAAAATTATATTCATTTATCTGAAATAGATACTATAATAGTAGATTCTATATCAGTATCTATTTCTGCTTATCTATTAAAAGAACTTGCTGAAAATAAAATTAATATAATTTTCTGTGATGAAAAACATAATCCATTTGGCGAATTACAACCATTTTATTCAAGACACAATTCTAGTAAGAAAATTCTTGCTCAAACTAAATGGATGATAAAAGATAAAGATAAACTCTGGAGTTTAATAGTTAAAAATAAAATAAGTAATCAAGCTAATTTACTAAAGAAAATTAAAAGTAAACAAGCAAGTTTAGTTAAAAGTTATGTTAAAGAAGTTGGAGTAGGGGATAAGACAAATAGAGAAGGGCATGCGGCAAAAGTTTATTTTAATGCTTTATTTGGAAAAACATTTACAAGAGGTGATGGTTGTAATATTGATATTGCTCTTAATTATGGATATGCTGTCTTACTCTCAACAGTTAGTAAAGAAATTGTTAATAATGGTTATCTAACTCAACTTGGTATTCATCATAAAAATGAATTCAATCCCTATAATCTTTCATGTGATTTAATGGAACCATTTAGAATAGTAATTGATTCTTTTGTTTATCAAAATAAAGATAGAATTCTAGATACTACTTACAAACTAGAAATTGTTAATATCTTTAATGATACTTTTACTTTTAATAAAAGAAAATATACTTTAAAAGATATAATAATGTTTTATGTAAAGAATACTTTAGAAGTTTTAGATGATAATAAAGAATATAAGGATTTTATATATGAGGGATAGAGTAATGCGAACAATTGTTTTCTTTGATTTACCTAATGTGTATATGAAAGATAAAAAAAATTATTTATTATTTAGAAAGTTCTTGATAAATGAGGGGTTTATAATGCTTCAAGAATCTGTTTATTCAAAAATTGTTCTAAACTCCGAGCAAGCAAATCTCTTACTTGAAAGATTAAGAAAAAAATCTCATAAAAAAGGTATTATTCAAGTCTTAACGATAACTGAAAAGCAATATGCTAAGATTGAATATATAATAGGCGAGGGGAGTACTAAAATTATTAATAGTGAGGATAGGTTAGTAGTATTATGAATCTAAAAGTTAATTATTTTGAAAATAATCTTAAATTTGATAATGATAATATTCAAGTTATAGAAATAGAAAACAAGAAAATGTTTTATAGATTTATTAGTAATTTATATGAAATAAGAAATGGTTTAAATGTTAATGAATTATATTTCTATGATGATAATAATGATGAACTAAATTTAACTAATAAAATTGAAGTTTATACTAATTTCTTTGACTTTGATATTAATTCTAAGAAAAATTTAAATAGTTTAACAAAAATTATAATTAATTCTTTATCTGATAAAGATCAAAATAATATCTTCAATACTTATAAAAAAATATATAAAAGTTTATCTAATATACTAACTAATATTGATTTACCTATAACTATAAATGATACTTTTAGTATTGAAGATTTAATTAAATTATCAAAAATTTCAATTAATATTAAGAATGACTTATTAGATAATCTATTGTTATTAATTGATTTAGAAAAGATATTAAAATTAAATAATATTTTGTTCTTTGTTAATTTGAAACAATTTTTGAATAATGATGAATTAATAGAATTATATAAATATGCTATTTATAATAATATAATAATAGTATTAATAGATAGTCAAAGTTATGGTGCTACTATAAATTTTGAAAAAAAGTTAATTATTGATTCCGATTTAGAAGAATTTGTGTTATAATTTTAATAGATGTCATATGTTACCATTTAAGATATTTAGTAATCTATGAACTAAATCTACATAGAATTAAACCTTTATTTGAGGTTTTAGTTCTATGACATCTTAAATGGTATTAAAACCAGGCATAGTAAGGATACTCGTCTGTCATGGTTTTAGTTCTATGACATCTTAAATGGTATTAAAACATGCCATATAATCTATACTAGCATTATTATGTTTTAGTTCTATGACATCTTAAATGGTATTAAAACTGGATATACACAACAGGAAATGATCGAATTGTTTTAGTTCTATGACATCTTAAATGGTATTAAAACTGCCGAACTTTGGGGTGAAGACGGGATGATGTTTTAGTTCTATGACATCTTAAATGGTATTAAAACTAATGGGGCAAAAATAAATATTAGAATATAGTTTTAGTTCTATGACATCTTAAATGGTATTAAAACATTCGCTTGTTAATCTCTAGCATATTTTTAGTTTTAGTTCTATGACATCTTAAATGGTATTAAAACTATTGTTTGGGCTTCGAGTGGTCACGAAATGTTTTAGTTCTATGACATCTTGAATGGTATTAAAAATTTATTTTGAAGAAGATAGCCTTAAAGATAGTTTTAGTTCTATGATATTAAAACATTATGTTAGAAAGCAAAAAAAGAACTATTGGTGCAATATGGTCGCCTCAAGTTCTTTTTAAAGAATATAAAAAAATATATATAATATAAAGTTTTTAATATATCATTTTTATATAACACCCTAATTTAAAATTATTGTAATTATTGTAATTTTGTTGTATAATTATTAAGGAGAAGAACATTAGTTCTATCTCTAATAAAAATTTGTCATTAAAATAAAATGACAAAGCCTAATTCGTTAAGTTGATATGCTGTTTCAAGGCTCTTATATCAACTTTTTATAAATTATATAATATTAAAATTAAATTTAAAGATTGTAAGAGATGGAATTAACAAAGAAATAATTCATGAAGAATTAATTGATGATTGTCAAAAAACAATATAAAATATTTTAAATTTAAGTAATGATGAAATGAGGAAAAAATAGATTATTCATACTTAAGTAAAAGAAGAAATAAAATTGCTGGAAAATGATGAAGAACCTTTGAGTAATATCATAAAAGAACTAGATAATATTTTTCTAATTTAAAATAATAATAGAGTAGAGAACTAATAAATTTTAAATCTTGTTAAAATAAAATAATAATTATATAATCTATATAAAGAAAATTTATATTAATACCATTAGTAGATATAGTAGACATAACATGTAGAACTATAGTTTTATTATGCATTTATCTATTTTTAATTAATTTTTGCAAAAATAGAACTTAACATAATGTACATATTTATTATATAGAGTATTAGATTTATTACCCCTTTTAAAAATCGTGTGAAACCCTTACATAAAAACAACTTTTTACGTTACGAAATATATTTCCCCCTTTGCCTTAGGGAAATATATTTCCAAGTAAAAAGTGTAATTTTATGATAAGGTTGCTTTAAGATTTACCTTTTTCTTTGAGCTTTTACAAAAAGCGAGTTTAGGGGTAGTGCTTCGTTTTTGTTAGTACCGGCATAGTGAACGTAGAAAAAAATAAAAAGAGGCAATTGGAATAAAGAGCGTAGCGATTTTATGCCGAGAAAACTCTTTTATTTTTTTTGAAGTGAACTATAATTAAGGTACAACAAACGAAGTGCCATATTTTCTGTTTTTAAAACCTTAGTATAATTTTTTACTATGATTTTGCGATATTCCTTTATGTCTTTTTCACTTTATGCCGCGAAAGTCAATAAACGTGGAATAAATGAAAAAGACTTTTTTAGTCTCTTTTTATTTTTTTTATTTGTTTTGATATTTCGTTTATTTTATATGTTATTATTAATGTTAATATCGTTATTATAAATGGAAATATTAGATATATTATTATCATTATTTTACTTATTGTTTCTAGTTTTTCTATACTCATATTATCACCTTTATTTCTTTATATATTCTAAAATGTCTTTATCAGTTATTTTCAGTATTTTAATTAATTTTTTTAAAGTTTCTAGTGTTGGTATATTTTCCTCGTTTTCAATTCTTTGCACTGTTCTTACGTCCTTTTCTATTAATTCTGCTAATTCTAGTTGTGTATAACCTCTTAGTTCTCTATACTCTTTAAACATACAATACACCCCAAAGAATATAATAAATTATTTTTATGAAAAAATAAACGGCACGAATGTCGTTTTTTCTATTGACATCGATGTCGTTTTCTGGTATATTGATAATGACGGCATGAATGTCGTTGAAAGGCGGTTATTATGAGAGATTTTAATTATCGTGAAGATTTAGATAATTTGAAGTCTAATTTGATTAATCTTGAAAAATCATTTATATCTGATATTTCTAGGTTTGATTTAGAAAAAAGATGTTTGTATTTTTATGATTTACTTATTAGTTCTATTCTGAATTTTGATGATACTTATATTAGTGATAAGTCTTTATAAAAACTTTGTGGTAAGAGGTTAAATCGATTTACGCTTTGTCGAGAGTTCCACGAATTTGAAATTGTACATACTCTTTGCAAATATCTATAAAAAGATATTTAGTATTATACAATTACCCCCTTAAATCCTCAGTTAAAATATTTTTTAAGAAAGGAGGCTTTCAAGAAAATGAAAGAAAAGATAGTAATTAGAAATATTTTGAGAAGTCAAAAACCGGATGCTGCTTATAAAGGTGTTCGTATTGGTTTTGATTTTGCTAGTGACAAAGCAATTGCTAATAATTCTAATTATAAAGGAATTGCTGAAAATGCCTGTTGGTATGATGATTTATCTTTATTTGATAAATTACCTGTTGAGATTATTAATAAACCTGTAGACGCTACTTTTAAGACTATTCAGAACTCTAGAAATCCTATGAAATCTATTTCTACAATTGAAACTATTTTCTATAATGGAAGTAATATTCGTTTATTATAATCGTGAGACTGATAATTTCTACTTTATGGTTTGTCGTAATAATTGTTTATATTTTAATTTCGTTTTTGAAAAAACTCGTTTTAATTCAATTCTAGTCCAGAAGATTGTTTTTGACGGACGTCACTTGTTGGATGAAGATGTTTATATTAAAGAGCGTGATAATGAGAAAAATAAACTTGAGCAAAAAATCATAAAAAAGCGTATGTCAAAAATACGTCGTAGAGATTTTGTTAAAAGGTTAATAAATCATTTAATTGATTTATTATATAAAATTAAATCAAGATTTTAATTTTGTCTTGGTTGAGGGGTAGAGAAAGGAATTTTAAACATGGAAGGTGCTGCTACAATTGACTTTTCTGCGTTTATAACTGCTTTAACTAAGGCTATTACTGTTGAACAAGTATTAGGTGTACTTGCTAGTGTTATTGGCGTTGGAATGATTTTCTTCTTAATGTGGTTAGGTGTAAGACGTGCTGTTCGTTCTTTCACTACTGCTGTATCAACTGGAAGAATAAGAATTTAGTGGGTGGTGGTTGGATAAACCACCTCTTTTTGTTTAAATGAAAGGAAAATAATATGAGATATTTAATAATAATTTTAGTTTCTTTATTAATATTTTATTTGATAAGGAGACATAAATGATTGGTGTAATAATTAGGTTGATTGCATGCGTTTTATTGTCTGTTTTGTTTTATAAATTAGGATATAACAACGCTTGTGATGATTTATTTGATTATATAAGGAGTGATAAATATGAAAAAAAATAATTTTGTTTTGATGTATGGTAATTGGCGTTATTATGATGATTTTGAAAAGGTTGGGTTTAAGACTCTTCGTCAGGTTTTTCAATATATTTATTTACACCACGATGAGTTGATAGAGATGTCTAAAGATAACGAAGATTTTTCTATTTTAATAAGTCAGTCTGATAAATCTAGTAGTTATCTTTCAAAGTAATTGAGGTGTTTATATGATTAGTGATTTTGCAATGAAAGGTAAAAAGAATATTTTTTACCTTTTCAAGAAAATTAAATTTGATTTAGATTTTATAAAGGAAAATCCTTGTTATTTTAGACCTGATGGGTTAGTTGTCTTTTGTGGTTCTCAGGGTAGCGGTAAGACTTTATCTGCTGTAAATTATGTTTATAATTTATTGGCAATGTATCCTAAGGCTAAACTTGTTACTAATGTTGATTTACGTGATTTTCCTGTTGTAGATTTTGAGAATTATAAATTATTTTACTTTGACCGTGAGAAGTATGGTAACTTGTCTGATGAAGAGATTTATAATATCTATCTTAAAGAAAATAGAGTTTTTAGGTTTACTAATGCTCTTGATTTTGAGAAGTATAATAACGGTAAATATGGGGTTATATTTTTGGTTGATGAAATACACTTGTATCTTAATTCTTTAAAATCTAAGAATATTAATATTGATGTTATAACTCAGATTTCTCAGCAAAGAAAACAACGTAAGCATATTGTTGCAACTTGTCAAGTTTTTGGTCGTATGGCTAAGCCTTTGAGGGAACAATTTTCCAATATAATTTTATGTAAATCTTATTTCAATTTTATTCAAAAAAATATGTTAATTGATAGAGATAGTATTAATTCAGAAGAAAGTACCGGTACTAATATTAGTGGTCAAGTCAAAAGAAATTATATTTATTTTAGACATCCTGCTATGTTTGAAAGGTATGACACTTATGCTATTATAAAAAATTCTGATTTGGCTTATACACGAGATAATCAAGAAATATATGATACTGGGGAGAGAGGTGTTAAAAATGGAAGTTAATTATCAAGTTATTATTGATTTAATATCTAATATAGGAATTGTTGTTTTTCCTATAGCTTTGATTTTTTGTATATGTGAAAGAGTAGTTGATTTCTTTTTATCTTTTGTTAGTGGAAAGAGGGTAAAAATATGACATATTATCAGTTAGATTACTCTCAAAAATTAGATTTTATAAAAAGACTTATTTTAACCCACATGACAGACGAGTATCCTTACTATGCCTGTAAAGTTACTGATACCGAATATGAGTGCTGTTTTGCTAGTGGTTTTGAATATCGAGATAACTATAATTCTCTTTATTTGTCTAACCCTAAAAATTATTTTAATATAAAATCAACCCCTAAAGATAACTCATATTCTACATATACAACTACGAAAGAATATAACAAAAGATGTTTGTTTTATTCTCCTAATAGTAGTATGCCTGCTATGGGTAATATAGATAATAATAATTCTGAGTTTATGAATTTTAGTAATTTTGATTTTTCTTTTATGAAAGATACTTATTACCATTTCTATATTACTGACTTGCTTGCCACGACGACGTCGTCAACGTCTGTTGTTGACGACGGTGGTGGCTCTACAACTTCATCTAATACAGATACTTTATTAATACTTATTTCTGGTATTTTGTTGTTAATATTCATAACTGGTTTTATTCGTTCATGTTTCTTTAAACGCTAGGAGAGTGATATTTATGAAATTAAAATTTTCTGATTTTAAACCTATATTTGTTTCTTTTTTCTTGTTTTTTCTTTTGTGTTTTGTTGTTTATTTCTTTGGTTCATCTTTAATGGTAGTTAAGGCTAATACAATTTATTCTGTTAATTCTGATACATCTACTAGAGTTAATTATATTTTTTGGAATAACAAAACTCATTCAGGCGACATTCAAGACTATAAATTGCAATCTCCTTTTAGAGACCATTTCTACTTTATTCCTGACGACTTACAGGGTTATGGTGATATAAAATTCGGTTCTGTTACTTTTTTTCATAAATATGATTTATCTTCTATTACTAATAAGACTATTCCCCTTTATTATTCTGTTATTTTGCATATAAAATATTATTATGATATTACTAACGAGAAATATTATAACGCTGGTCGTTTAAAAACTCCTGTTAGTCATGGCAATGTTTATGTTACTCCTCTTGAAACAGAGGTTCGTACTTATACATCTGTTGATGGTGTAGGGCGTTATTCTTATGACCAATTTATTTTATATAAAGGCTATTCTGAAACTGGTTTTCCTCTTCATATGACTGGTTCAAGTGAGGGTGAGGGTATGATAAATTTAAATGGTTTTGGTTACAATGCTGATGTAGTCGTTCCTGAGACAGGTGTTCCTTCTTATGTTGAGGTTGTTGCTGCTGAACTTTCTGATTATGATTTTAATCTTTCTTTGGATGATATTTCTAAATATGGTGACCATACTCATTATTATGACCCTGAGGATTTGCCTTATGAAGATATTGATAAGCCTAAGACTGTTCTTGATTTTTTAAAGGATATTTGGGAATTTATTATTACTTTACCAAGTAAAATTGCTCATTTTGGTGATACTGTTAATAATTTTATTATTGGTTTGTTTATTCCTAAAGACGGATATTTTGAAGAAATATTTGACCATGTTCAATATGCATTTAATGATAGATTAGGTTTGTTTTTAACTCCTATTCAGATGTTTATTGATTTATTAAAAAGGTTTTCTGTTTTACAGGATACTAAAGATTTTGTTATTAGAGTTCCTGATTTTACTTTACCCGGTTTTAAAACTCCTATTTTAACTTCAACTTCTTATGATTTGAATAATGTTTTCAATGAACCTACATTTAATAAGATTTGGGTTTTATATCTTGATTTTGTAGATGTATTCTTAATTGTTTCATTTATGAATTTGTGTTGGAATAAGTTATCATCCTTTATAGGTTCACAGGCTGGTGATACTTATGATTATTATAGCTCTGATGAAGTTGAAACATATGATAATAATACTGGTAAAAAAGTTTCTTCTCGTAGTCGACTTTCAGAACGTCATACTTTAAGAAAGAAAAAGAGGTGATTTAAATGTTATTTGAGTGGTTAATTAATGTTATTTATGCTCTGATTATGTTTTTACTTAGTTTATTACCTGAGGGTATGTCTATGCCTACAGAGTTTATGAACTCTTATAATCATGTTTTGGATGTAATTTTTAACAATACTCAGTGGCTTTCTATGTTTGTTCGTTTAGAAACTATTAAAACTTTAGTTCCTTTGGTTATTTTTGTTATTAACTTTGAATATATTTATCATTTTGCTATGTGGGTTATTAAGAAAATTCCATTTCTTAGTATTAGTGATTAATTTTGAGGGGGTAGAGTATGTCAACTAAAAATGTAAATTTAGATAATGAGACTATATTACTTGATAGTAGTCTCATATCTAAGTATAGAGTGTCAAAAAAGTGTAAACTAGGGGATTATAACAAAATAGATAAATACTCTGTCAAAGTTATTAATTGTGGCGATTATATTCAGGTTTATTATTACGATAATTCTAATACTCGTATCTCTGACGATTTTAAAGATAATAAAGACTATGAAGAATTAGAAAGAAAACATAAACTAAGGGAATTAGCGCTGATAGATACTGAGGACTTATCAAAGACTAAGTATAATTCTGATTTACGTACTATCTCTTTTATCAATGCAAGTCGCTCTAGGTTTAACTGTCAACGTCTAGCTAAGTCTAATATAGACGAGTGGGAGACATTCATTACTCTTACTTTTGCTGATACCGATAAAATGGATATAGAGGACATTCCGTCTTGTAACAAAGTCTTTAATTCTTGGGTATCAAACGTACGTAAACTTAAGCCAGATTTTAAGTATCTTGCTGTTCCTGAAATTCAGAAAAGGCGAGGGGAGAAGTACGGCGTCTATGCCATCCACTTTATCAGTTCAATAATGTTATCGGTTCATATAAGAAAAAAGCCTTATAAATAAAGGTTTTTTCTTTTATTTTG
>CANRHS010000048.1 GCA_947630495.1 uncultured Bacilli bacterium
CTTCTTGATGTGGTAAAATTAAGTTGGGAGTTTGTAATATGAATATATATGATATGACTTATGATGATTTAGTTGATTATTTTAAAACTATTAATTTAAAGTCTTATAGAGCTAAACAACTATATGATTGGTTATATGTTAAAAGAATTAATAATTTTAAAGATATTACTAATATTAAGAAAGAAATAATTGAAAAGTTAGATAACGATTACTATTTTGGTAAGATTGAAATAGTAAAAAGAGAAAGCGATGAGTTGGTTCATAAATACTTACTTAAACTTGGTGATGGAAATACCATTGAAGCAGTTTTAATGGAACATGATTATGGAAAGAGTCTATGTATATCATCTGAAGTAGGATGTAATATGGGATGCAAGTTCTGTGAAAGTGGTCGAATTAAAAAAATACGAGATGTAACAGCTGGTGAGATGGTAGAAGAAATATTAGTAATTGAAAAAGATTTAAAAATTAGAATTAGTCATATTGTTATAATGGGAATAGGAGAACCATTTGATAATTACAATAATATATGTAAATTTATAGAAATTGTTAATAATAGTAATGGGATTAATATAGGTAGCCGCCATATAACCGTTTCAACTTGTGGAATAGTTCCTAAAATATATGAATTTAGTAAGTTTCCTTATCAAGTTAATTTAGCAATTAGTTTGCATGCACCAAATGATAAATTAAGAAATAGTTTAATGCCAATTAATAAGGCTTATAACTTAAAAGAGTTAATGGAAAGTATTGATTATTATATTAAAGAAACTAATAGAAGAGTTACATTTGAGTATATTATGTTATCTGATATAAATGATACTTATGAATGTGCTATGGAGTTAGCTCGATTATTAAAAGGAAAGAATTGCTATGTTAATCTAATTCCTTATAATGAAACTGAGAATATAGGATATAAAAGAAGTAGTAAAGAGAAAATCTTGAAATTCTATGATACCTTAAAGAAAAATAATATAAGTGTAACAATTAGAAGAGAGTTTGGTAGTCGAATAAGTGCTGCTTGTGGCCAATTAAAAACCACGAAGGAGGGTTTATGAAAGAGTTTTATTTAACAGATACAGGAAAAGTTCGTGATCATAATGAAGATAGTGTCATTATTCTAAAGAATGAAAGTGATGAATATATATTAGCAGTAGCAGATGGTATGGGAGGACATAGAGCTGGGGAAGTTGCATCAAGTCTTGCAATAAGTTATCTTTCAAAACATTTTAATGAAACTTTCCATAATTTAAATAAAGATGAAGCTATTCTTTGGATAAATGATATGGTTAATGAAATAAATACCCAGATATTTAAATATGAAGAAGGACATGCTGAAAGTGTTGGAATGGGAACTACTTTAGTACTTGCTTTATTAACAAGAGATTACTTACTAATTGGTAATATAGGAGATTCAAGTGGCTTTGTTATAAAAAATAAAAAATTGCATAAAGTAACGGTTGATCATTCACTTGTAAATTTATTGGTTGAAGCAGGTGAGATAACCGAGGAAGAAGCCCGCGACCATCCAAGAAAGAATGTTTTAATGAAAGCCCTTGGGGCAAGTCCCGAAGTAGAAGCTGATATTTTCGATGTTGTAGAAAAAAATCAAGTTTCAGGCATACTTTTAGCAAGTGATGGCTTGACTAATATGTTAGATTTTAGTAAAATAGAAGATGTGATAATAAGTGATGCTGAAATCGAAGAAAAAATTGTTAGTCTAATTAATAAGGCTAATGAAGCAGGAGGTACTGATAATATATCAGTTGCTTATATTGAAAAAGAAGAAGAAGGTGGAGAAATTGATAACTAAAGGTCAAAAAATAAATGATCGTTATGAAATAATTAGAACAATTGGAGAAGGTGGAATGGCTAATGTTTATTTAGCCAAGGATATAATTTTAGATAGAAATGTTGCTATTAAGATTTTAAGAGGAGATTTAGCAGGTGATGAGAAGTTTGTCAGACGTTTCCAAAGAGAAGCCTTATCTGCAAGTTCTTTGTCACATCCTAATATCGTTGAAATGTATGATGTTGGGGAAGATGCTGGAACTTATTATATTGTCATGGAATATGTTGAAGGGATGACTCTAAAACAATTACTTAAGAAAAAAGGAGCCTTATCTTTATCTGAAGCTATTGATATCATGTTACAAATAACTGATGGTATCAAGGAAGCTCATGATTCTTATATAATTCACCGGGATTTAAAACCTCAAAATATCTTAATTCAAGAAAATGGCGAAATTAAAATAACGGACTTTGGAATTGCGATGGCTCTTAATAGCACTCAGTTAACCCAGACTAATTCGGTTATGGGAAGTGTTCATTATTTACCACCGGAACAAGCAAGTGGTAAAGGAGCAACTATTAAAAGTGATATTTATTCAATGGGTATTATGTTTTATGAACTATTAACAGGTCATGTACCATTTAAAGGTGATAATGCTGTTGAAATAGCCCTTAAACATATGAAAAGTGAAATTCCAAGTGTTAGAAAAGAAAACGAATCAATTCCTCAAAGTGTTGAAAATATAATTATCAAAGCAACTGCAAAAAATCCGAAAAATAGATATGAAACAGCTAAAGAAATGCATGAAGATTTACTTACTTGTTTAAATGAAAATCGATTAAATGAAAGAAAATATATCTTCATGTACCCAGAACATGATGGAGAAGAACCAAAGCAACCTGTTGCTTTAGAAGAAGTTAAAGAAGAAAAACCCATCAGTGAAGATGATAGTCTTCTTGATGATGATGCTTCTAAAAATAAATGGATTTGGATTCTAGCATCAATATTCATCTTCATTGTCTTAATCTTAGTTGGAATCTTTATTTTATTCCCATATTTTACAGAAGTACCGGATATAGAAATACCAAATGTCCGCGGAATGACTGTTCAAAAAGCAGAAGATACCTTAAGAAAAGCGGGATTTGATGTTAAGGCAGAAGTAGAAAAAGTAAGTGATGAAACTATAGCTGAGGGGTTAGTTGTAAAAACTTCTCCAGCAATTAAGCGAAAAGTTAAAAAAGGAACCGAGATTACCTTGTATGAGTCTCAAGGAGATACCGTTTATACAATAGAAGACTATACAGGTAAAAACTATATTGAAATAAAAACCATTTTAACTAATCAATATGGACTTAATGTTTTAGTTGAAAAAATGGATATCGAAGAAGGACAAGAATACGATCCTCAAGAGATTATCAAACAAGATTTAGAAGTTGGGACCAGAGTTGCTAAAGGAACGAAGATAACTTTATATATTCCAAATATTGTTGATGAGTATCCAGACTTTGTAACCGAACAATGGACACTTGAAGAAATTCAAAACTTCTGTGATGAATATGGTGTTGTTGTAACATTTGTTCCTAAACAAACTGATGAGTTCCCAGAAAATAGTATTATTAGCCAAAGTAGAGCAGCCAAAACTACCATTGTCAAAGGAGCAACGTTAAAGATTGTTTATGCTGTTAAATATGAAGAAAATGCGGAAACTCCAGAAGATCAAGATACTGATACTAATTCCGATACTAATGATACAACAACAGATGATAATACAAATTAAAAGGTGCATATGAAAGGACAAGTAGTAAAAGTTATAAGTGATAAGTTCTTTGTAAAAGTTGATGATGAAATTATCCCTTGCAAAGAGAGAGGCAAATTAAGAAATTTAAAAACTCTTCCCTTAGTAGGGGATTTTGTCATGATTGATAAAGAAAAGGCTGTTATCGAAGAAGTCTTAGAACGAAGAAATATGTTAATAAGACCAAATGTTTCAAATATCACGATGGGGTTCATTGTAACAAGTTTTAAAAAACCAGATTTTAGTACTAATTTATTAGATAAGTTATTAGTTGAGATGGAAATTAATAAAATAAAACCTGTTATATGTTTAACGAAAAGAGATTTAATAAGTGATAAGGAATATTTAGACTATAAAGAGATTATTGAATATTATAAGAGAATTGGTTATGTAGTAGTAGAGAATACTGAAATTAGTAAGATTAAAAAAATCTTGGAAGGAGAGTTAACGGTCTTTACAGGTCAAACGGGAGCTGGGAAAAGTACTTTATTAAATAAGTTATTTCCCGAACTTAACTTAAAAGTTGGAGAAGTGTCGATGGCACTTGGAAGAGGAAAGCATACAACAAGACATATTGAAATAATTGAAAAAGATAATATTAGAGTCTTAGATACACCAGGGTTTTCAGCTTTATCATTCTTAGAATATACTAAGGAAGAAGTGAGAGACGCGTTTAAAGAGTTTCAAGAATATCCTTGTATATATAAAGACTGTATGCATGATAAAGAAGCAGAATGTAAAGTTAAGAAAGCAGTAGAAGATAATAAAATATTAAAAAGTAGATATGAAAACTATTTAAGTTTTCTAGCGGAATTTAAAGGATTGAGGTGGTAGTAATGAAAATATCAGCATCCTTCTTAGGAGTTCCTAATATAGCAAGTACCTTAAGAAGATTAAATGTAACCGATGTTGATTATATCCATGTTGATGTAATGGACGGAAAATATGTAAAAAATAAAACTTTACCATTTAGTGAGTATTCAACGATACCAAACTATACAAGAAAAAGATTAGATGTTCATTTAATGGTAAAGTCTCCTTTAAAAATGATTGATGATTATGCAAATTTAAATGTCGAGTTTATAAGTGTTCATTTAGATATAAATGATAAAATAGAAAAAATAATTGAAAGATGTCATTTATATGGAATGAAAGTAGGAATTGCAATTAATCCGAAAGATGATATAACAAAAGTTTATCCTTATTTATCTAAAATTGATTTAGTTTTAGTCATGAGTGTAGAACCAGGCTTACCAGGACAAGAATTTATTAAAAGTACTTTATCAAAAATCAATATGCTAAAAGAAGAAATCAAAAAACAAGGAGTAAAGACTTTAATAAGTGTTGATGGAGGAGTAACCTTAGATAATGTTAAATACTTAAGAGATGTTGATATCATTGTCTCAGGTTCAACAATAACCAAATCTCCTGATTTTCAAGACACCATTACCAAACTTCGAGGGTAAATTTGCAAAAAAATAAAAAATGGTATATACTATATACCCGTGAGGAAGTGATATAAATGACTTTATTTGAACAATTGAAGTTATTTCCTAAAGTAGATTTACATGTTGACTTTTTAGGTTCTATTACCAAGGATACTATTAAAGAGTTAACTGATAATAGTATGTCTAACTTAGAACTTGATGATATCTTAGATTTTGATAGTTTAAAAGACTATGATAAATCAAGAAGTATGGCTATTAAATTACTTGATAGTCTTGATAATATTAAATTAAGTATGAAAAACTTAATTGAAAAATTAAAAAGTGATAATATAATATACGCAGAAATTTTTATAAACTTAGATTTATTTAATAAGAAATTAAAGAAAAAAGATATTCTAGATATTATGTTAGGTGTAATTAAGGATTCAGATTTAAAGATAAACTTAGTCATGGAAATAGATATGCAAATAGATAAAGATAAGATGTATGAAAACTTAAGTTTATTATATGAATATTATGATAAAGGTATAAATTTAGTTCATTTAAAGAAATCTAAACAAGAAACATTTGCATCATATAAAGCTTTATTTGATAAATTCTTAAAAGATAAAATAGATTATATAGTAATACTTGATACAAGACTAGATAATCAAAATAAGGAAATATATTATAATGCTAAAAGAATTATTTATAATTTAATAGAGAAACCTGAAAAGAATTTTTTAGATATTATTAGAGATAATGAAATAATCTTAGAGTTTCCGATAACTTATCAAAACTATTTTAACTTATATGATGATTTAAGTAATCATTTTGTCTATGATTTATATAAAGAAAATATTAAAGTTTGTTTTACAACTATTGATATGACTTCTCTTGATACAGATTTATTAAATGAATATTGTAAGTTATTTAATGTGTTTCCATTTAATTTACATGATTTAGTTAATCTAAATTTAAATATATTAAATAGAATAAATATAAATGATAATATTAAGAATGATTTGATTGTTGAATTTAAAGAAAAAGCTAATGAGTTATTGTAGCTTTTCTTTGAAGATAGAGAGGTAGTATATGGAGAAATTAGGTTTAATCGTGATGGATAATTGCAAGGAGTTAGGTGAAAGTGTTAATAATCACCTAAAAGAAATCATGGGGGTAACGGGAGATTTTATTATTCCAATTGATGAGATAAGATTCAATAATGGAGAAGGGAAAGTCGTCTTAAAGGAAAGTGTTAGAAAAAGGGATTTATTTATTCTAACAGATATTTTAAATCATTCGATTACTTATAAGATGTATAATTATTATAATCATAAGAGTCCTGACGATCATTATGTTGATGTAATAAGAGTTTTATGTGCAATTAGAAATCAAGCTGAATCGGTTTCTCTGATTATGCCATTTTTATATGAGTCAAGGCAACATAAAAGAGATGGAAGGGAGTCACTTGACTGTGCGGTTGCTTTACAAGAGTTTATTCATCAAGGAGTTAAAAATATTATAACTTTTGATGTTCATGATTCAAATGTCCAAAATGCAATTCCAGCATCATCTTTCGATAATTTTTATCCAACGAATATAATACTCGAGAAGTTTGTAACCCTTGAAGATGTTAAGAGAGAGGAGTTACTGGCAGTATCACCTGATAATGGTGCTTTAAAAAGAACGAGGTTTTATGCTAATATGTTAGGATGCGAGCTTGGGGGTCACTTTGAAAAGCATCGTGATGTTTACCGGGTAGTAGATGGAAAAAATCCAATTCTTGAGCATGAATATATTGGTAAAGATGTAAAAGATAAAGATGTAGTAATTGTTGATGATATGATTGCTAGTGGCGAGAGCATGATAGATGTTGCTCTTGAAGTTAAAAAGAGAGGCGCCCGAAAAATTTATATGATAGCCGCCTATGCGATGTTTACTAAGGGTGTTGAAGTATTTGATGATGCTTATGAAAAAGGATTATTCACGAAAGTATTTACAACTAATTTATCTTATATAAGTGATGATGCTAAAAGTCGAGATTGGTTAGTAATTGCCGATTGCTCTGAGTATCTAGCGAAGATTATTTATAACTATCATATCGGAGGGTCCGTTTCTCCAATTCTAACAGCAACTAGTAAAGTTCTTGAAGATTTTGCTAAAAAAGAAGATTAATTAAAAAGATAACAAGTAAAGAAAGAATCATTGATTGTCAATGATTCTTTCAGTATTTTTAAAACTTAATTTAGCAACCATGCTTAACTTTTCTTTACCATATTTTTCTACGATTTCTCGGCCAACTCTATCAACTTCACTACTTGCTCCCTTAGGAAGTATTAAGCCAAGTGAGTCTTCTAACTTTTTAAATTCTTTTAAGAAAATATATCTACTAATAATACTACTGGCTGCAACGGCTAGATTTTTATCTTCCGCTTTGGTAATAAAAGTAATACCTCTTTGAACATGTTTACTTTCTTTTAAATATTCATAATATTTATTTCCATTTACAAATTGATCAACAATTACATAGTCAACTGGAAGTTCTTCTTGCATAATTTCATATAAAACTTTATTATGTAAAATAGCTTTAACTTTATTCATATTATATTCTTTATGATATTTATTATAATCTGAATCATTTAAAACAATACTTTTATATTTAATTCGTTTAGCAATCTTGGGAGCAATTTCTAACATTTTCTCGTCAGTTAATTTTTTAGAATCAGCTACCCCCAACTCTTTTAAATAAGAAATATCTTCTTGTTTTACAAATGAAGCCGTTACAACAATAGGTCCAAAATAGTCACCCGTTCCAACTTCATCACTTCCAACGGCATTACAATACATATAATCTTTTTCATAAGGCTTTTTAGTTTCAATAACCTTCTTTTCTTTTTTATCAGAGTTAGTATATTCAACTTTACCAGCATTAATTCTTTCGGTTTCAATCCAATATTCACTGGCAAGATCTGCATCTCTCCCTTGAAAAACGGCTTTTCCAGATGTATACAAAGTTACAACTGTATCTCCATCATCTGCCTGAAATAAAGAATACTCTGGAGTCTTATCTCTTTTTAAATCATCATAAAATTCTAACATCATGTTTTTTGTCTTTTCCGTTACTTTAACAGTTATAGTCATTTCCATCACCAAGATAATTATATATAAAAAGTCATAATAAATCAATGAGTTTTAAAAATATTGTTGAAAAATATTCAAAGTATTGCTATAATTAAGGTGGTGGTGCAAATGAAAAAAACAAAATTATTAGTTATATTAATGTTAATCTTAATTCTTACAGGTTGTAAGAAAACCGATGCTATTAAATTTAAAGAAGAATATGAAAGTTTAAATGGTAATGATGAATATAGGGAAGTTTCAATTCCTAAAAAGAATCCAATGGTTTATATCAGTGCGGAAGACTTAGCTAAAAAGATTGAAAATAAAGAAGATATGGTTGTTTACTTTGGTTTTAAAACTTGTCCATGGTGTAGGAGTATAATTGAAATCTTAATGGATGCTGCAAGTGATTTAAAAATTGATAAGATTTATTATGTTGATGTATATGATATAAGAGATAAAAAAGAAATTAAAGATGGTGAAGTCGTAACAACCAAAAAGGGAAGCGAAGGCTATAATAAAATAGTTGAGTTACTAGGAGATAGTCTTGCAGAATATAAAATAGAAGATCAAGTTGTTGGAAGAAGAATTTATGCTCCAAATATTTTAGTAATTAAAGAACAAGAAATAAAAGGAGTAATCGAAGGCTTAAGTGAACTTCAAACTGATTCAATGATGGAATTAACTGATGAAATAAAGAATGATTCTTATAACCAAATTCATGATATCTTAGAAAAATATACAAGTATGACTTGTAGTGAGCAGGGTTGCTAACATGGATAGTAAAAAGATAGGTTCCTTTTTATCAGAACTAAGAAAAGAAGCGGGATTTACGCAAGAACAATTAGCTGAAGAAGTTTTAAGTAGTCGTGAAAATGTTTCCAAATGGGAAAGAGGCATAAATCTTCCAACTCCTGAAACATTACTTGCTTTAAGTAAATTTTATGGAGTAACTGTCAATGAAATATTATTAGGTAAAAGAAATAATTTAGATAATTCCATACCTTTAAACGAAGAATTAAATAAAAAAAAAGTTAAAAGGGTTATTGCAATATTAGTATTTGAATTAATTCTTGTCTTAGTTTTATTCTTAGCATATTACTTTTTTACAACTTATAAAGCTACCTCCGTTTATCTAGTAAATGGAGAAAGCGATAACTTTAAAGTTCAATCAGGATTAATTATTTTTACTAAAAAGAAAACTTTCTTAAAACTAGGTACTATTGAAACTACTAAAGAAATCAAAGAATATGAATTATTCTATAAAAAAGATAAAGATATCTCTATTTATAAAGGATTAGATACTAACTATGTTTTAATTAATATAAATAAGTATGATAAATTCTTACCAACTAAAGATATGAAAGATATAATAAATAATACTTATTTAAAAGTTACTTATGAAGATCAAGAAGAAATAATTAAATTAGATTTTGAAAAAGAGTTATAGGGCTATTTTCGCCCTTTTTCAAATTGGACTAAAATTATCCTTTACTTAAAAAATTCTTTATTTTATACTCTTGTTGAAAGGAGAAAAATTATGCAAAAATTAAAAGAAGTTTTTAAAGTATTTCATGATAAGAAAGGAAAATATCTTATAAATATTTTAGCAATAATTTTAGGTATTAGTTTCTATCTATTTACAATCATTAATTTTAAATTAAACTTATATTCTGATTTATATGATT
>CANRHS010000049.1 GCA_947630495.1 uncultured Bacilli bacterium
AAATGGTGTCCCAGAAGGGATTCGAACCCCTGACACCCGCCTTAGAAGGGCGATGCTCTATCCAGCTGAGCTACTGGGACAATTCATAGAGTATTATATAACACTTTTTCAGATTTTACAATACCCTATTTGCAATTATTTTGCAATTTCTGAAGTTTCTATTGCATCTTCAGTACTATTTATGCTAGTATCTTCAGTTATATTCGTATTATTAGTAGTTTCAGGTACTTCTTGGGGAATAACTTCTTTTGGTTTTTCAATTGGCTTTTCAGGAACAACTACTTCTTCTTGTTTAGGTTGTTCTTGAACTTCCTCTTTCTTTACCTCTTCTTTTACTTCCTCTTTAACTTCTACTTCTTCTTTCTTTTCAGGAGCTTCAGGGGTTTCAGGCTCCATAACTTCAACTTTTTCTTCAATATTCTCTGGAAGAGGTTCTTTTGGAGTTTCTTTATTAACCTCTACTTTATCCTCTTTAACTTCTTCTTGAGGCTTAGTTTCTTGAACATTAGGACTTTCAGGAACTTTTGTTTCTTTCACTTCCTCCTTAACTACTTTTTCTTCATGAACAACATTTTTAGTAATTAATCTTCTTGCTGTTATATAAACCATTATATTAACAGAACTTATCTTAACTCCATCTCTCGGAGTCGATTCATGAATAATCTGTCCTCCTCCAATATAAATAGCAACATGAGTAGCCTTAGTTGAATAACCATAGAAAACTAAATCTCCAGGTTCTAGATCACTTTTACTAACATAAGAACCACTATAAAGTTGACTTGCAACCGTTGTTCCTAAACTAATTCCAAATTCTCTAAAGATTAATCTTGTAAATCCACTACAATCTGTTCCTGTTTCTAAACTTCTACCAGCACTTATATAAGGAAGACCTAAATAATGTTTAGCATAATTAACTAAATTAGTTCCCGTTACACTATTATAACTTGGTTTAACATAATTAATTACTTTCTTACTTGCTAAAGTCTTCTTAGTAACACTTATCGTTGTAACATTATTACTTATAACTTTTGCTTGTTCTTCCTTAACTTCCTCCTTTTCTTCTTCTATATTATTAGAAGCCATCACATAGATTGGTTCTAATTTCCCTCCATCCTTTTTAACTTGGACCAATGTTACTTCTTTACTATAAAGAAAATTCAAGGCCAATAATCCGACTATTAAATTGCTAAAGAAATAGCAATTCAGCCTAACTTTTGTTTTCATTTTTTCTGTACACCTCATTTATGTGCTTTTCAATTTTACGCACATTATCTATGGTAACAAAAAAACTTTAAATAGTCAAACTTTATTTGTCCAAATTCGTAAAAATATGTAAAAGTTTGTCAAATTAACCTAATATTTATACTTAAAACAACCATATATTCCCATAAAACTCAGAATAATAATTGGATAAGTATAAGATCTATGTAAAAACTCAAATACTTGACCAAATATCATATTAGGTAATAAATTAAATTGTTTAAATAATAACATTAAAAAGGCAATTATAACAAGAAATACATTATAACCAAAGATAAATTTATTAATTTCTCTAACATTAAAATCTGTATAAAAATAGAAATATACTCCATATATAAACATTGATAAAGGAATAACTAAGCCAATACTCATTACAAATATATTTAAATTTTCAGCAAATATCCTGGTATGAAAGATATAAGAAAAGAAATTATTAAAACTTGTTATACTATAACTAAATCCTGCTATAACTAATAATAAACCTAAAAATTTCATATATAAAAACTTACTTTTCATACTTTTTACCCCTATCTTTTATTCTTAATATAATTGTTACTATTAACCAAATAGTAAATGTAATTGTAACTATTCGCATTAAAGTTAAACTAGTCTTACTATATAAAGATGTATATAAAGTTGTATCTATTTCTTGTCTTAAATATATAATATAAACAGGAAATACTATCGAAAATAATAAATAATTCTTAATATATTTAATTAACTTAAGTTTCTTTTTTAATAAAGTAAATATAAATATTATAATTGATATTAAAATAGTTGTTACAAAGATTAAATAATTAGGATACCAAAAATAAGTAATTATACTTTTTAATAATTCATAAACATAAGCATTATCTAAAACTAAAATACTTATTAGAAAGCAAATTGCTAGTATCATAAATACTATTTTAATAAATTTATTCTTTAATTTAGTATTATATATTAAGATTAAAAAGAAACTAATTGCAAGTATAATACTAACTATAGCAACTATATCCTGTAGCATAGACCCTCCTTAATACGTTTCTACTCCTATTAATTCAGCAATATAAATTGTTTGAGTTGTTTTATCATTTCTTGTACAAGTAATCATTGTTAAAGTAGTTTTCGTTGAATCTCGATAAATATTAACACTTCCATCTTTTTTTTCTTTATAGATATTAACTATTTTATAACGATATAACTTTCCTTTATAATAAACTTTAGCCATATCTCCTTTCGTAAGTTTATATAAATTATGAAAATAGGCTATATAACTATTACCAGAATGAGCGGCTAAGATAAAATTACCTCCAACGACATCTGGAAAATCTGCTACTTTTAATACTTGTACATGATAATCTATATAATTATAAGTTGATTCTTTAGGAAGAAATCCTTGTCTTAAATTAATTTTATCTATTTCCAAAAATCCTATATAATTAGGATTACTACTACTTACCTCTCCTTGAGTTTGATTTTGATTGTTATCATCTGATTCAATGTATTCAACATCAACATTAACTTCTAAATCATCTCTCGTTTTTTCTTTAAATTTTTCAGTTTCAATATTATTGATAAGTTCATCTAAAACCATTAAGATTTTTTCATAATGATAAAGAATAAATGATATTATAAGTAAGAGAGACCCTACTATAATTAGCATGGTCTCTTTATCTACTTTATGCTTGTTTCTTGTAGCCATAATATAGAACCAATCCTAAACCACATACCATGAATATAGAAGCAACAATTACTACTAATTGAGATGCATCCATCGAAGTCTTAGCAGCTTTAACTTCATTGTTAATTGTAAATGTTTGAGTTTGGGCTGTATCTTTGACAGTTATTTCAAGAGGATTCTTTAAGGCTTCATATCCATCAGGGGCTTTTGTTTCTTTAATTGTATATTTACCAACAGGTACATATTGGAAGCAAGTAGGTTCTGTTGAGGTTGTAAATTTCTTGAAGACTTTGCCATCTTTATCAAGCATTTCAAATTCGGCTCCTGCTATACCTTTTTTATTACCACTTATTTTTTCAAAGCAAACTTGAATTGGAGCATCTTTCATATCAAGAGATGTATCAACACTTCCATCTTCATTAACAGTAAAGTCGATTGATTCAGAAGTTGCATATCCACCGGGAGCCGTTTCTTCAACTAAAGTATATTTTCCTGGACCTACTTCTACTTCATGAGAATCTTTTCCTTCTTCACAACTAGAAGTCCATTCATCAACTTGTTTGCCGGTCGAATCTTTGACAACTAAGTGAGCACCAGGAACGCAATCCCCTGTTGCAACATCAGATTTTGATATATAATTACTTGGTTTATTTTCAATAACTGCAACTTGCCTTACTCCTTCTTTAGTTGTTATCGTTTGAAGAGTAAGATCAACAACTGTACTACCATCTTCAAATTCTGCTTCCTCAGATAACTCTCCAAGAGTTTCATCTTCTTCACCTGTTTTAACATCATCTAAATTACCTAATCTAATTCGATATTTAGTATTATTCTTTTGGAAGCCATTAGGAGCATCTGTTTCTTCAATATAATAGTAACCAACTGGAAATTGAGCAGCTGCTGTACAATATGTTCCATCATTAACCTGAGCATAAACCGTAAAGTTTTCAACTTGCGATAACTTTTCTTCAGATTCATCTTCATCTGCTTCTTCATCAGCATTAGTACTAACTAAAGCTCCATTTCCAAGACCTGTTAATAATTGGAAAGTTGCCCCATCTTCAATTGGCTGTTTATCAACTGATGAAATTTTTTGAACACATATCATAGTTGGTATATTATTGTATCTAACTGAAATAACTTCATCTTTTTCAGTTAAATCTATTTTATATATTTTATCATTTACAAGATAATTACTTGGAGCCGCAACTTCTTGAATGTAATAAGTTCCAAGTGGTAAAGTAATTTCAACAGGATCAGTACCGGTCTCTACCTCTTGGTAAACGGTCTCTTTATCACTTTGATAAATTGCAAACGTTACTCCTTCTTGACAAGGATCTTTTTCTGTACAAACATTATCTAATTTTCCTTTTTGAATAACAGGTTCATTAGCACCATTTGGAACATTAGTTAATGCCTTTTTATAAATATATAATTTACCTTTATTATCATTTGCTACTTGGAATTCACTTTCAACATCAATATTACCAGGTTCAGCACCAATTAAATATTGAGTATTACTATAAGAAACATTGGCTTCATATATATAGACGTTGATTGCATCAGATGGAACGGAAGCAGTAACAACTCCAGTTATTCCATTAGTTTCTATATCATTAATTGTATAAGTATATCCGGTTGTCTTATCTCCAGATTTTTCTTCTTTTGTATCGGCAATAGTTAAGACCTTACCATTTAAATCTTTAAATTCTATTTTATATTGAGAACCATCATATAAGAAATTATCATTATTAGGAATAACCGTTAATTTTAATGTTTTTCCTTCATTACTCCATTCCTCACTTCCTGCTTTTACACTAAAGTCTGGTATATTATCTTGAGTTCCACCTGCATTTGCTTCTGTTAATGTAAAATACCAATTAATTAAACGATTAATTCTTTTCTTAACTAAAGTTTCCGAATTATTTTTCTTGTAATCTGCAACACTTTTTTCTCCCTCTTTGGCAGTTCTAGGAGAAATGTCTCCAGGAGCTAAATAAGTACTTTTAGCACCACAGTCATGATTCTCACCAGTTCCCTTATAGCAACCTTCATGAATATCATAAGTATTTTTAGCATCCCAATTTAATCCCCAAATTTTATTACCTGGTTTATGAAAATATGCATATCTAATCGTTCCAACACTCTTAGTTGTTCTATACATACTATTTTTCTTGCCATCAATTGCATTCCAAATAGCAGCTTGAGTTGCTGTCATAGCTTCCTGTACATCCAAAGTATCAAACTTATATTGATTATATTCTTCTTCCCCAATTCCCTCTTTAATCTTAGCTTTTAAAGTTGCAAGTGGAATATAAGGATAAGAATTAGTCATAACTCCAATTAAATTACTTTTGGCTTTCTTTAAGGCTTTAACCTTCGTATTATTAATAGCAACTCTCTTATAGTATCTTCCTTGACTAGCCTTAGAAATCCATTTTCCCTTATGAGCACAATAAACTATCTTCTGAACTCCAGTAACTTCTGTAACTGAGCCAGATTTAATTAAAATAGTTCCACTTGGATCACTATTATTCGTAATAAAATGATGTGATAACATATTTCTTCTTATATATTTATATTTCTTATTATCAACATCATCTTGGGAAGTGTTTTGTGTTGTACTAGGAGATGGCTCCACTGCCGAATATGATTCCTTTATAAATAGTATTCCAACTGCACATATTACAAATATAATAGGTGCAATAATTAATAATTTTTTGTTTTTCATATTTACCTTCCTTCTACTATACATAAATTATAACATTAAAAAAATAAAGATACAATACCTTTTTTGAAAAAAAGAAGTTTAATAATCAACTTCTTCATCATCTTTAATTTCTTTTTTTAATGATTTTTCTTTATTCTCATCAGTTATACTACCTTCAACATCAACATTATTTGGAGTACACAAGAAAATACCAGTACCTAATTTTTGTAAACCACCATTAATAGCATACAAAGTACCACTTAAAAAATCAACAATTCTTTTAGCTTGATCAGGAGTAACTCTTTTTAAATTTACAACAACGGCACTACGCCTTTTTAGAAAATCTGCTATTTGTTGGCTCTCTGAATAAGCCCTTGGTTCAAATAAAATCATTTTACTAGAACCATTAGCATCTTTCGCATTCTCCCTCTTCACAGTATAATACTCATCCTCATTTATAGGACGCTCTTTCGTATTATCAATATCAACACCTTCACCTGAATTTCCACCAAAAAAACCTTTAAGTTTATCTATACCCATCATATCCTCCTATTGTCAAATATAATTGTATGATAAAATTAAGGTTTTGTCAATCAAAATTTATCAAATTGTTTCAATTATAAAATTTTCTATTATTTTTAATACATCTTCACGGCCATTTTTATTGACACTTGAAAACATTATCATATCGTCTCCAACCGCTAAATCTAAGGTATCTTTAATTAATTTTAAATTTCTATCTTGTTTAGATTTAGATACTTTATCAGTTTTCGTTAGAATAATTGTAACTGGTATATTATAATATTTTAAGAATTGATACATAAGTAAATCGTTCTCTGTTGGTTTAATTCTAAAATCAACTAACATAAATACTCTTTTTAATTCTTCTCTTTTTTCAAGATATTCTTCAATTAGCATTCCCATTTTCTTTTGTTGTTCTTGATTTACAGAAGCATATCCATATCCTGGTACATCAATTAAATAAAAGGAATTATTTACAAGATAAAAGTTTAAAGTTTGGGTTTTTCCAGGTCGAGAAGAAGTACGAGCTAAATTTTTTCTTTCTATAAGAGCATTTATAAAACTACTTTTTCCAACATTACTACGACCAACTAATAAAAATTCTGGTTTCTCGTCCGTTGGATATTGACTACGTCTTACGGCAATTATCTCAAGTCTTGCATCATTAATTTTCAACATTATCACCTTCCATATTCTTTTTATAACCTAAACATAATTTATCTAAAGCTAATATAACATCATCAGATTCTTCCATTTTCATAAGTCTTGCTCCACTTGCATACTTATGACCTCCCCCATTAAAATGTGATAAAACTTCATTAATAACTGGTCCTCTAGATCTTGCTGATACTCTGATATTATTATTTTTAATATCTTCCGTAAAGAAAACCCAAACAATTGCTTCATTTATATAATTAAAATTATTAATCATATTTCCAGGGGAAGCTGCATCTACCATAAATTCATCAAGTATTTCTTTGGTTAATTTAATATAAGCAACTCCATTTTCGGTTAATTCTAAATGAAGTCCTACATACCCTTCTAATCTAACTTCACTTATAGGTCTTAAATATAAAGGTTCATATAATTTATCTATTTCCAGTTTATAATCTTCAATTAATTTAGCAACTTTTCGAAAAGTATCTCCTGTTGAATTATTAAACATAAATCTATTTGTATCACTTACAATACCAAGATATAATTTAGAAGCAATATTTTTATCCATTAATAAATCAGTTTCATTAATTAACTCTAAGACAAGTTCAGAAGCACTACTTGCAGCATCATTAATATGTTCAACATCACCAAATTTTTCAACAAAAGGATGATGATCAATCTTAACTATTTTACTAAAATCAGCAAGGTTAACTCCATCAATTCTTTTAATATCAGGTGTATCTAAAACAATTAGTAAAGCGCCAACCATATCATCTACTTTATCTAGTTTACCAAAATAATTAAATCTATTACTACCACTTCCAACTGAATATACTTTTTTAGATGGGAATGTTAATAAAATACTATCCTTTAAAGCCATAGTTGAAGCCATAGCATCAGGATCAACTCCTATATGACGAGCCAATACAATTTTATCATACTCACTTATTAATTTAAAAATATCACTATACATATAATCAGTCCTAACTATTTATTAATTCTAAAGTATCTCTTGCAATCATTAATTCTTCATCAGTTGGAATTACATAAACTTTTATACTAGAATCATTTGTAGAAATCTTTTGAACTTTACCACGAATTTCATTTTTTTCTTCGTCTAGTTTTACTCCAAGTACACTTAAAGCTTCAACTACTTGTTTTCTTACAGAAACACTGTTTTCTCCAACACCGGCTGTGAAGACGATAGCATCACATCCACCTAGTTCCATATAATATTTAGCAATGTAATCAACAATTCTTCTTACATACATTTTTTGTGCAAGTTCACATCTTTTATTTCCTTCCTTAATTCCTGCTTCAATATCTCTTGAATCACTACTAACACCACTTATTCCAAGTAATCCACTCTTTTTATTTAAAATAGTATCCATTTCACTTGCAGTAAGTTTTAAAGTCTCCATCATATAAGGAACAATAGTTGCATCAATATCCCCACAACGAGTTCCCATGATTAATCCAGCATTTGGAGTTAATCCCATTGAAGTATTAAGACACTTTCCATTTAAAACAGCACTAATACTTGCACCATTTCCAATATGACAAGTAATTAGTTTAGTATCTTCTCTATCTAAGATTTCATTCATCTTCATTGTAATATACTTATGACTTGTTCCATGAGCACCATATCTTCTTATCTTATAGTCATGACACCATTCATAAGGTAAGGCATATAAATAATTCTCTTCAGGAATTGTTTGATGGAAAGCTGTATCAAAGACAACCGTTTGAACTGCTCCTGGTACAACGGCTTGAGCCGCTCTAATTCCGGTAATTGCAGCAGGATTATGAAGTGGTGCTAAAGTAGATAATTCATCAATCTTAGCAATTACATCTTCACTGGCAATAACAGACTTATCAAAATAAGATCCACCTTGAACTATTCTATGTCCAATTCCAGCTATATCATCAAGACTATCAACAATCTTATTATCCATTAATTCTTGAACTAATAATTCAAATGCTCTTTTATGATCAGGTAAACTAGCATTCTTTTCTATCTTTTCACCATTTAATTTAATTGTATAACAACTTCCCTCCATTCCTATTCTTTCAAAAACTCCACTTATTAATACTTCTTCATCTGGCATTTCATACATCTGGAATTTTAAAGATGATGAACCAGCATTTACTGATAAAATTTTCATATAACTTCTCCTCTTTTCCTAACTTATTATACAATACTTTTCAAAAAAATAAAACCTTAAACTTAAAAAAAGAATAAATTTATTTTTTATTATAATTTATTCTTCATTTTAAATATTTTCCAAGTATTAAATTGTGCAACTCTAGTTGCACAATTTAATCAATTATTTTTGTGTCATATTTGTAATTCATAAGGCGAGCCAGATTCTCCTGTACCTGATATAATACTGACATCAGATTTGAGATAAAGTGCTGGGCGCGCCCCGCAGTAGTAAGTAATGGCATTGCTGCTCACAGCCCCACCACCAATCCAGTAAGCGACATGGGTAGAGATGTTGGAAGAGGGCGACAAGAACCATTCGGTAGACGAACGGTTAGCCTCTTTTTGTAGCCAACTCGTATCTTTTGCTGTACTATCATAACTATATAGTTTTGTCGCTGTCCAATTACTACTATCCGCACTAAATCCGTAATCACTTGGATACATTAATCCTATTTTTCCGGTCCACGTTGCTGCATTATTTGCCCATACTCGACAACTACTATTTCCTTCTACTGCTGTTCTACTACTATTTGCACTCGGTCCTTTATTTTCTGTACATCCTTCTACTTCTCTTTCATGTTCATATGCTAACACCGTTGTATCATCTCCTCCACTAAATGCTGTTACACTTCCCAAATACCATTTCGTTTCTTCGATCATTCCTTGTGCTGTCGTACTTAATGTTTTCAAATATCCGTTTGTTGTTCCTGT
>CANRHS010000050.1 GCA_947630495.1 uncultured Bacilli bacterium
AAATTGAATCACAAATTATGTAAACTTATTTTTTTATATAATTATAGAAAAAGGGGGTTTTGTCGCCACCCCCTATACAAATGGAAGCGAAAATTGGGCTTATTGGAATAGTACAAAAACAGGAGATAATTATAACGATTGGACAACAGCAGGATTAATGCATTGGCTAAATTCCAACGGAACAACAGATGGATACTTAAAAAAATTAAGTACAATATCCCAAAATATGATATATGAAACAACATGGTATTTAGGAAATAATAAATATGGACCAGATGGAGATACAACAGTGTCAGCATACAATAATGAAAGAGATTCAAGCAACATATATAGCGGTAACCATGCGACATGGACAGGGAAAATAGGATTAATGTATCCAAGCGATTATGGCTTTAGTGCAAATGAAGGTTATTGGAATTCTACTAAATTATATCAGTATAATAGTTTAGCGGCATCAACAAGTTGGTTTTTTAAGACTGCAAATAATAGCAAAAATGAATGGTTTTTATCCCCATCGCCTTACTATTCTAATTGTGTTGCTATTTTCTCCGAAGGTCATGTTGATAATAATAATGCTAGCAACTATGGTGGAGTTAGGCCAGTCTTATATCTAAAATCTGATATCTTGATATCTGGCGGAGATGGTACCCTTGAAAGTCCTTATGAATTATCAGTTCAAATTAAATAAAATGCGATAAAATAAGAAAAATTATTTCAAAATGAACTGATAATATATATTTATAAATGTTATGGCTAAGGGTTAGGTTAGCAAGTTTCTAATATATATATTAGAATATTATTTAATGAATTATATTGCTTTTTTTAAATTATTGTATATCACTTGTTGCATTTGTGCTATTTATAGTATATATTATAAATATCGAAATTCTTATGGATTTACCAACGTTATACTATCCCAGTGTATATTTTAAATAATGTTATCAGTTCAAAGCAAAAGAAAAGTCTTTATTTGTAAGGCTTTTTCTTATATGAACCGATAACATTATTGAACTGATAACTCATATTATCGGTTTGAACTGATAATTCACATTGACAAGCTGAGTCCCATCGAGGGCGAAGTCCGAGGGGGACAGCCAAACTTGATACGTTGATAAGTATAGAAGGAGTAATAAGAAAAATATTGGCAATAATGATAAACTCGCCTGTAGGCGAGCCGCGAAATTTGAAAATTGAGACTAGAAATTAGTCTCTTTTTGGCTGATAAATATAATTATATAATGAATAAGATAGGCATATAATATGGGGATGATATAGGAAATTAGAAAGGTTTTGTAAAAAATACTTGATTTTTGAAGAAGTTTGTTGTATAATATGAGACGTCAAATTATTAAAGGGGGAGATTATATGAAAAATGTAAAAAAAATAATTTTGATGTTAGTTGTTTTAGTTAGTGTATTTACTGGATTTAGTCTAGTAGATGTTAAGGCTGAAACTGCACCTAATAAGCTTAAGATGAAACCTAAATCTCAATTGTATTATTACTCAAATGGAACTAATTACATTAGTGGATATCATTTTTATCGTAAGCAATTTACTGATGGTACTTATGGATATTGTGTAAGTAACATTAATACTAAAGTTCCTGGAGGAATGACTTTAAAGTTAAAAAATCAAATTACTGATATGGGATTAGACTATATTATTAAAAATGGATGGCCTGAGAAGTCATTTACAGGAAATAATAAGAAGGATTTCTATATTACTCAATCTGCAATATGGGAGTATTATGACCAAACTAAGGGTACTCATAACTGGAATACATCTTTTACTGCTAAATCAACTGGTATGAAAAAATATGTTTATGAGTTAGTAACTGCGGCAAAAATTGCTAAGAATGCTGAAGTTAAAGAACCAAGTATTACTCTTGTATATGGTGATACAAACATGACTTTAAATGCTGATAAGAGTTATTTTGTATCTAAAGAAATAGGAGTTACTTTATCTGAGACAACTGGTGTTTATACAGTTACTCTTGTAGAGGCACCTGAAGGAACATTATTAAAAAATGAAAAAGGTGAAGTTAAGACTGAATTTAATGATGGAGAAAAATTATTTGTTCATGTTCCTGCATCAAGTATTAAAGATGGAGAAAGTGGAAGTGTTAGTCTTAAAGTTAATGCAACAGGATTAACTTATGTAACTTATAGATATACACCTGGAGTAAAAAATTATCAAGATATATCTCCGGCTAAAAAATATAGAGAAGAAACTACACTTACAACTGAAAAACCTCTTGTACTTAACTTTACTAAAGATAAGATAGTAACTAAAGTTAAAATTAGTAAACAAGATATAACTTCTAAGAAAGAATTACCAGGAGCAATGTTATCAATTAAAGATTCAACAGGTAAAGTAGTTGAACAATGGGTATCTGGTAATGAACCTCATTATATAGAAGGTCTTCCTGCTGGAGAATATACTTTAGGTGAAGCAATTGCACCAGAGGGATATGTATTAAGTACGGAAACTATTAAATTTAGTGTTAAAGCTGATGGTAGTGTAACTAATGTTGTAATGTATAATGCTAAAGAAACTAAGGTAACGAAAGTTAAAGTTAGTAAACAAGATATAGCATCAAAAGAAGAATTACCAGGAGCATCTTTAGAAATTAAAGATAAGAATGGAAAAGTTGTTGAAAAGTGGGTATCAGGAAATGAACCTCATTATATAGAAGGACTTGCTGTTGGAGAATATACTTTAACAGAAACTCAAGCCCCAAGTGGATATGTATTAAGTACTGAAACTGTTAAATTTAGTGTTAAAGCTGATGGTAGTGTAACTAATGTTGTAATGTATAATGCTAAAGAAGTTAAAGTAACGAAAGTTAAAATTAGTAAACAAGATATTGCATCAAAAGAAGAATTACCAGGAGCATCTTTAGAAATTAAAGATAGTAATGGAAAAGTAGTTGAAAAATGGGTATCAGGAAATAAGGCTCATTATATAGAAGGACTTCCTGCTGGTAAATATACATTAACAGAAACTCAAGCACCAAGTGGATATGTATTAAGTTCTGAAACTATTGAATTTGAAGTTAAAGCCGATGGTAGTGTTACAAGTGTTGTAATGTATAATGTTAAAGATACTAAAACTACAAAAGTTAAAGTTAGTAAACAAGATATTACTAATAAGAAAGAATTACCAGGAGCAACTTTAGTAATTAAAGATAAGAATGGTAAAATTGTAGATGAATGGGTATCAACAGATGCACCTCACTACATTGAAGGATTAAATCCAGGGGACTATACTTTAACCGAAAAGATAGCACCTAAAGGATATACTTTAAGTGAAGAAACAATTACCTTTACAGTTAAGGCTGACGGAAGTTTAACGAGTGTTGTAATGATGAATGCTCCTCAAACTGAAGTACCTATAACTGATATGAATGTAAGTCCAATGGTAATAATTATTGCTAGTATCTTAATAACATTAGGAACAGGAATGGTTGTATACTATGTTAAATTCGGAAAATAAAAAAGTATTTGTTATTTTCCTAGGAATTACTTTAATAGTAAGTGGATTGATTGTTATCTCTAGTAATTACTTGAATGAGAAAGTAGATAATGCTTATACCTATATGAATAGTTTATTACTTGAGAAGGAAACTGAAGAAATTGTTGAAATCAGAGAAGAAGTAGACAACATAGATGATGCTACTTCTTCTTTTCAAGAAGAAACTAATAATGAATATGTTGATCCTTACTTAAGTTATTATATTGGAAGTATTGAAATACCTAAAATTAGTTTAAATAGAGGGTTTGTATCAATAGATTCTAAATATAATGATGTTGATAGAAACATAGAAATTGTTAAAGGATCAACTTATCCAGATGTCGAAAAAGGAAACTTTATCTTAGCAGCTCATTCTGGTAATAGTTATATAGCATATTTCCATAACTTATATAAATTAGTACTTGGTGATAAGGCTTATGTTAATTATCAAAATAAACAATATATATATAAGATAGTTAATATTTATGAACAACCAAAAACTGGGAAAATTTCAATATATAGGGATACTAGTAAAACATGTTTAACACTTGTAACTTGTACGAGAAATAAAAAAGATAAACAAACAGTTTATATTTTAGAACTTGAAAGTGTCGTTGATAAATAAAATTAAAAGGGGGTAGAAATAATGATACAAGCTAGTTTATTAGAACAAATAGCAACTTTTTGGAAGATCTTAATAAGTAATAAATTTATTTGGATTGTACTTGCTATAGCACTTGGTTTAGTATTATTATTAAGTATTGGTAGTAAATTTCATAATAAAAAAATTACTAAAATATTATATATAATTGCTTATTTAGGAGTATTTGGAGTTCTAATTGGATTCTTTCATACTGAAATATTAGAATTATTAGATTATTTAGTTAATAATATCTTCTTATTCTTATTCTTTCCTAATTTAGCAGTTTATACACTTGTTATTATATTAGTTAATGTTATAATAATTAGATCAACATTTTCTAAAGATAATAAGTTAATTAAAGGTGTAAATATAACATTCTTTATAATATTTAATATAATATTTTATTTAATAATTGATAATGTAATTAAGAATAATATTAATGTTTATGAACAATTAAGTATTTATACAAATAATAATTTATTAGTTTTAATAGAACTTAGTATGAAGTTATTTGTTGTTTGGATTTTATTATTAGGAATTATTAAAGTAACTAAGAGTTTAGTCTTTAATTTATCTTTAGAGAATAAAAGTATAGTTAAAACTGATAATAAAGAATTATTAGAAGTTAATACTTTAAGCAAAGTAATGGATAATAAAAATTTAGACACTTATATTGAAATACCTGAAGTTGTTAATAATGATATAGAATATGTTGATATTGTTCCAATTAAGAAAAATAAGAAAATAGAGAAGGTAGAAGTAGCTCCAATTGAACAATTAGAAGAAGTTACTCCAGATGTTCCTGAAGTTACTTCAGTGGTTGAAAACTTAGAAGATAAGGAAATCGTTAATCCATTTAATAACTTTAATATAGTTAAGGAAGTAGAAGAGGTAAAACCTGCTATGATTACACTTAGTTCTTATGATTCAATCTTTAATGTTAATAAAGAGATAGAACATGATATGGATGTTGTTTTTGAAAACAATAAGTTAGATGATATTATGGGAGATATAGAAGAATTAGGTAAGAATATTGATGATGAAAAAATTAAGAAAGTTTATGATAATATAGTTGTAAGTCAAGATGATTTAAGTTTAAGTGATTATAATTATTTAATAAATGAACTTGCCTCTTTAAAGAAATAGATAAATGTTATTTTACGTCAAGTAGATAAATAATATTTGTCTTTTTTTTACTTTTAGTATATAATACCTATAGAAGTTATGATTAAGAAAGGAGTTTATGGTTATAACTAGCGCCAGACCATATAGGTTAACGAGGATTAATGTTATCGAGTTTTCGGCGGATGCATTAACGGGTAGTACTCGAGAGATATATTACAAAAAATAAAATTAAAATTATAACAAAAGATATATCAACTAGAAGGAGTTATTTATGTGTGGAATTATTGGATATAATGGGAAAGAAGATGCTATTCCTATTGTTATAGATGGATTAAAAAGTTTAGAATATAGAGGGTATGATTCAAGTGGAATTGCCTATTTTTGGAATGAAAAAATTAAAGTAGTTAAGGAAAAAGGAAGAATAAGTGAACTTGAGAAAATAATTGATAAGGAAGACAAACCAACTCTTGCTATTGGACATACAAGATGGGCAACCCATGGAAAGCCAAGTCGGGTTAATTCTCATCCGCATTCAGTAGGGAAGGTTACTATTGTTCATAATGGAATAATTGAAAACTATGCCTCTTTAAAGGAAGATTTAATTAGTAAAGGGTACAAATTCTTAAGTGAAACGGATACGGAAGTTGCTGCCGCGATGATTGATTACTTATATAAGGAAGAAAAAAATAAATTAAAAGTTTTAGAAAAATTAGAAGAAGTATTAGAAGGAAGTTATGCTTTATTAATCTTATTTGAAGATGAAGAGGATATGATTTATGCAATTAGAAAGGGAAGTCCTTTGATTGTTGCAAAAAGTGAAATTGGAAACTTAGTAGCATCAGATATTCCGGCAATTTTAGATTATACAAAAGACTATTATTTACTTGATGAAGGAGAAATTGCTGTCGTTTCTAAAAAGGATATTAAATTTTATCAAGAAGATAAAGAAATAGAAAAAGAGTTATTGACTTTTAAATTTGATGCAGGAAGTGCTAAAAAGGAAGGATTTAAGCATTTTATGTTAAAAGAAATCTATGAACAACCTCGAGTAATTAAAAATTATTTAGATCATTATTTAAATAACATGGATTTAATACCAGATTTATCTCTATATGAAAAAATTCATATTGTTGCCTGTGGAAGTGCTTATCATGCGGGGTTAATTGGTAATTATTTATTTTCCGAGTATGGAGATATTGAAGCAAGTTGTTATGTTGCATCAGAATATAGATATCAAAAGAACTTTATCGATGATAAAACTTTGGTAATACTAATTTCTCAATCAGGAGAAACTGCCGATACTATTGCATCCCTTCGTCTTGCTAAAGAAAGAGGAGCTAAAACCTTAGGAATAGTAAATGTTGTTGGTTCAACAATTGCAAGAGAATCTGATCAAGTAATTTATATAAATGCTGGTTGTGAAATTGCTGTTGCAACAACTAAAGCCTATACTTTACAAGTTTTAACCCTTAGTCTATGTGCTTATAAATTAGGTATTACAAAAGGAAAAATTGATAATAAGTTAGCTAAAGAATTAAAAGACGCTTATTATAATTTACCTTTAGAAATTGAAGAAATATTAAAACTTGATTATAAAAAATATGCTGTTAAAATAGCTAAATCTAAGAGTGCTTTCTTTATTGGAAGATTACTTGATTACTGTATATGTGAAGAAGGGTCTTTAAAATTAAAAGAAATATCTTATATTCATTCTGAGACTTATCCAGCCGGAGAACTTAAACATGGAACGATTTCTTTAATTGAAAAAAATACCCCGGTTATTGCGGTTATCACAGATCCTAAAATTGCTTTAAAAACAATTAGTAATATTAAAGAAACAAGAGCAAGAGGTGCTTATACCTTAATATTAAAAACCAAAGATATTGAGGTATCTGAAGATATTTATGACGATGTAATTGAAATTGAAACGTTAAATGATTTAGTATCATCAATTCTTACGATTGTTCCTTTGCAAATGCTTGCTTATCATGTTGCTGATAGTCTAGGTTATGATATTGATAAGCCAAGAAACTTAGCTAAGAGTGTTACCGTTGAATAAAATTTCACTTTCAAAAGTGAAGTTTTTTTCTTTACTAAATAATCAAATTTTGATATAATATGCATGGAAGTGGTTAACTATGGAGTTAAAAGATGTAAAGGGTATAGGGAGTAAAAGTTTAGCCTTACTTAATAAATTAAACGTTTATACAATTGAAGATTTAATTACTTATTATCCAGTTAGATATGATGTTTTAAGAAGAAGTGATTTAGATAATTTAGACTCTGATATGAAGATAATAATAGATGGAAAAGTTGAATCAATTCCTTTAGTTATTAGAATTAAAGCGGGTCTTAATAAGATGAATTTTAGGTTGGCAACTTCAGATAGAATATTTGGAGTATCTATCTTTAATAGAGCTTTCTTAAAACAACATTTAGCAATTGGGACAAGTGTAATTGTTATAGGTAAATATGATAAAGTTAAAAATATAATAACCGCTAGTGATATTAAGTTAGGAAGTCTTGGAAATACTCCAAAGATTGAACCAGTTTACCATTTAACAACGGGCCTTACTAATAAAAATATTTCAACATTTATAAACATGGCTCTTTTAGAAATGGGAAAGAGTATCATGGATTATATACCAGATTATTTAGTTGAAAAATATAATTTTATGACGAAGAGAATGGCTTTAAATATTATTCATAATCCAAGTGATATCGAAAAACTTAAAGAGGCTAAGATAAGACTTAAATATGAAGAATTATTTGAATTTATGTTTAAAATAAATTATTTAAAGAAAGAAAATATGAAACAAGATGGCTTACCAAGAAAGATATTAAAAAAAGATATAACAAGTATTAGTAAGATGTTACCTTTTACTTTAACTAACTCTCAAAAAGAAGTTATTGAAGAGATTCGGGAAGATTTAAATAGTAGTAAACGAATGAATAGATTATTACAAGGAGATGTTGGTTCTGGTAAGACCATAGTTAGTATTATAGCTATGTATATGAACCATTTAAGTGGTTATCAAAGTGCTTTAATGGTGCCAACCGAGATTTTAGCAAGACAGCATTATAATAATATCAAGAGTCTTTTAGGAGATAGAGTTAAAGTTGAGTTATTAACAGGATCTATTTCTAAGAAAGATAAAACCAGAATTTATGAGGAACTTGAAAGTGGGGAAATTTCTATTGTTGTTGGAACTCATGCTTTAATTCAAAGTGATGTTAAATACCATAATTTAGGTTTAGTAGTAACCGATGAACAACATCGATTTGGAGTTAATCAAAGAGAAAACTTAAAGAATAAAGGAATTAGTCCTGATGTTTTATATATGAGTGCAACGCCTATTCCAAGAACTTATGCAATGACAATCTACGGGGATATGGAAGTTTCAACAATTAAAGAGTTACCTAAAGGAAGACAAGAAGTAACAACGCTTGTTAAGAATAATAAAGAGATAACGGAAGTTTTGAATTTAATGTACGAGGAATTAAAACTTGGTCACCAAATATATGTAATTGCTCCTTTAATTGAAGAAAATGATAGTAGTAATTTAGTAAGTGTCAATGAACTTAAAGAAAAAATGACTTTAGCCTTTGGTAAAAAATATAAAATAGATTTAGTTCATGGTAAGATGCCTTCAAATAGTAAGGATGAAATTATGAATAAATTTAGTCAAGGCGAAGTTGATATTTTAATTAGTACTACCGTTATTGAAGTTGGAATAGATGTTAAAAATGCTAGTATGATGGTAATTTTTGATGCTAATAGGTTTGGACTTTCAACTTTACATCAGTTAAGAGGAAGAGTTGGAAGAGGGGATATTAAATCAACTTGTATTTTAATATCCGAACAAGATACTAAACGTCTTGAGATTTTAAAAACGACAAGTGATGGTTTTAAATTAAGTGAAGAAGATTTTAAACTTCGAGGTTCGGGAGATTTATTTGGAACTAAACAAAGTGGAGATATGAGTTTTAAAATTGCTGATATAAGAGAAGATTATAAGATTTTATTACAAGCCAATAAGGATTCTTTAGAGTTTTTAAATAAAGCATCGATTACTAATTTAAAATTAAGAGATACTTTAATAAGTAAAGTTAAACAACAATAGTGTCAAGTAGAAAAAATATTTTAAGAAATTTGCGAGTTTTTCTTGACTAATTTTAAAATTTATAATAATATTATGGTGTATGGTTAAACCATACATGCACTTACGGTTTTTAGTGAGTGTATATTCAACCAAAACCCCCTGAAGTTCCCTCGAGAGAGGGAACGCTTTTTGTTTTATAAGGGTTTCTGAGGTTTTTAA
>CANRHS010000051.1 GCA_947630495.1 uncultured Bacilli bacterium
ATGATAAATCTTACTTTGAACCAATTAAACCTGCAACAAGCGAGAAAATAGTTAAACAAGGTGAAACAAGTACCTTAAAAGTATATATTACTAAGAAAAGTAGTTATTATATAACAAGAATTTGGGCATATGATCCTTATCATCAATTAAATAAATTTGATTCTCCAGAATATGGTAAGAATCTTTATAAACCTAAAAATTTATTAAATAAAGCTAAAAGTAAATATAATTTAGATAATCAATTATTAGTTGGATTTAATGCCAGTGGTTTTTATTTAGCTAATACTTATGATGCTTCAAGTGTTTCCAAATATTCAAAGTATAATAAGACAAGTGTTGGAACTTTGGTTATAACCAATGGTGAGGTAATTAGAAATGTTTATAATAAAGCATATAAAACATGGTATATAGTAGGTATAGATAAAACAAATACTTTAAGGATATTTACTGATAAAAAAGCCTCAACTACTGCGGAAAAAAACGAAAAGAAAGAATGGGCTCAAAGTGTTATCGATTCTGGAATAAGAAATACATTCACCTTTGCATCTCCTCTAATTGAGGATGGTAAAAAGTCAAGTAAGACAACAAGTATGCCTAGTGCTAGTTCTAAATTAAATAGACAAGCGATCTGTCAAGTAAATTCTAATAACTTTGTTTTAATAACAGGTAGTAATTTAAATAGAAGTAATCTTCAAAATATAATGTTAGATTTGAATTGTCAAACTGGTACTAACCTTGATGGAGGAGGCTCAATTGCTCTTTTGTATCAACCAAGTGGTTCTAATACTATTTCAACGATAACTGGTAATGGCAGAAGTTTAACAGAAGTAGGATATTTCAGTGAATTAAATTAGGATATCAAAATGGTATCCTTTTTCATATTTTAAAAACTTTTGCATATAGTTAATTGGGTGAATATAATTAAATGAAAAAAATTTATACTAGTATCATACTAATACTTTTAGGACTAACAATCTACGTAAGTTATACAGTAACGCTTAAAGACAATTACTTAGGTTTTATTCATCTAATTACAAATAAATTTACTAAAGAAAAGTATAACTATAATGTAGATTTAGTTAGTATTTATATTAATAAAGTTAAAAGTAATAAACATTTTATAAATAATAAGAACGAAGGAGAAAATACTAAAGAAGTATCTAATCTTGTTTATAATAACAATAAAGAAAAAACAATTTATATTTATAGTACCCATTCTGATGAAGAATATAGTTATCAAAAAAATGATATCTATAATATTGTTCCAAATGTTAAAACAGCAAGTTATATCTTAGAAGATGAACTAGAGCGTCTTGGACTTTTTAGTTTAGTTGAAACTGAGAATACCATTGATATAGTAAATAAAGAAGGATTAAAATATTATGAAAGTTATAAAGTAAGTAGAAGACTTTTAGAACAAAGAAAAAAAGAAAATCCTAGTTTAGTTTATTTTATAGATTTACATCGTGATAGCGTTGATAAAAAAGCAACTACTGTTACAATTAAAGATAAAACCTATGCTAAAGTTATGTTCTTATTAGGATTGGAAAATCCTAATTATAAAGAAAATTTAAAATTAATGGAAGCTATGAATGATTATTTAGATAAAAATTATAAAGGTTTATCAAGAGGTATTTATAAGAAAGAAGGAGAAGGAGTAAATGGAGTTTATAATCAAGATTTTGATGCTAATGCCTTCTTAATAGAAGTAGGTGGTGTTGATAATACTATCGAAGAAGTTTCTAATAGTTTAAAAGTAATAGCAAATTGTATTTATAATTATATTAATAGTAATTAATTCGAGTAAATATGACATATAATCTTGATAAAATATAATTGGTGATAGAATGAAAAAGAAAGTTTTTAAAGGTATTATCTTATTATTAATAGTTTGTTTCTTAGGACTTTACTATGCTTATTCTAATGGTTATTATGAGAAAAGACAACAGGATAAGATCTTAATGACAAATGAGAATATTGAAAAATTTGAACAAGATTTAAAGGATGGCAAAGATATTTCTTTAGAAGACTATAAAGTTAAAGAAGTTGATTATAGTACTAAGACTAGTAAGTTTTCTTTAAATATTTCAAGTAAAGCAAGTCACTTAGTAGATTCGGCAATTAAATATATCTTTCAAAAATTAGGTAGTGCCTTAGAGTAACATTTTTTTGAATTTGGAATAGATAATCTAATTATTTATTCTTTTTTTAATTTAATATACTATATTGGAGGTAATGATATGAGTAAAAATGGACAAAGATTATTTCGAAACTTTGACCCTTATATAACTAGTCCTTTTGGTTATCGAATTAATCCAATTAGTAAAGAGAGAAGTTTGCATGCAGGAGTTGACTATGGAACAAATGGAAAGAATATTCCCTGCTATGGTCTTGCTGATGGAGAGGTTTCAAGAACAGGATTTCAAAAAGCCTTAGGGAATTATGTTTATGTTAATTATCCAAGTTTAGGACATGGAGCTTTATATCAACATTTAGATAGTATTAAAGTTAAAAAGGGTGAGAAAGTTACTAAAGATACAGTAATTGGTATTACGGGAGCAACCGGGGAAGTCACGGGTATTCATCTTCATTTTGCCTGGTTTCCAAGTAGTGATATCAATAAAGATTGGTACTCAATTAAATTTGAGGACTATGAAAAATATGTATTTCCAACCATACTCGGTATAATTGGAACACCAGTTTCAAGAGACTCTAAGAAGGACCAAATTGAAGTAATAATTTCGAATTTAAGAGTTAGAAGTACTCCAAATGGTAAAATCTTAGGTTATATTAAAAAAGGAATTTATAATATTTTAGATAGTAAATTTGAAGCTGGTTACACTTGGTATAAAATAGGTAATGATATGTGGATTGCTTATACAAAAGAATATGGAAAACTTTATTTAAAAGTTGAAGAAGTGAAAATTGAAGAACCAAAAGAAGATTCTGAAAAAGATAAGGAAGATGCTCCTCAAGAAGAGATAAAAAAAGATGAACCAGAAGCGCCTAAAGAAGAGGAAGAGAAAAAAGAAGTTGAAGTAGAAACACCAAAAGAAGATATAGAGGAAGATCCAGATTTAAGCGAAAAAGAAGAAAATATAGAGGAAAATCCAGAAAATAGTAATGGGTTTATAGAATTTTTTAAAAAAATTTTTGAATTTTTCAAAAAAATAGTGAACTATTTGACAAATATGTGATAGAATTATATTGGTGATTTTTTTATGAGAACTAGATCTGAGTTACGTGATATTTGTGTTAAGGTGCTTTATCAAGTATATATCCTTAATAATACAAATGTAAAATATGATGTTGAAACTTTAATCAAAGAACAACTTGAAGTTGAAAATGAATTTGTTAATTCTTCAGTTTTTGGAGTAATTAAACATCAAGATGAGATTAGTAAAATTGCTAATACTTATTTAAAAGATTGGACAATTGATAGACTTAGTAAAGTTGATAAGGCTATTTTATCTCTTGGTATTTATGAACTTTTATATACTGATACTCCAGATGTTGTTTGTATTAATGAAACAATTGAACTTGCTAAAAACTATAGTGACCTTGAAGTTGTTGGAATGATAAATGCGGTTATGGATGCCGTTTATCATAATGAGGACTTAAATGGAAAGGAATAACTACATCAGTGTAACTCAACTAACTCGTTATTTAAAGTATAAATTTGATAATGACCCTAATTTAGGACTTGTGTTTCTAAAGGGTGAGATATCAAATTTTAAGAATCACTCAAGAGGACATTTCTATTTTACTTTAAAAGATGAAAACTCAAGAATAAATGCTATCATGTTTCAAGGAAATGCTAGAAATGTTAAGTTCCCAGTTGCGGATGGGATGAAAGTCTTAGTAACTGGTAGAATAACCGTCTATGAAGCAACGGGAGCTTATCAAATCTATGTTGAAGAGATGTTAGAAGATGGTTTTGGTAACCTTTATTTACAATTTGAAAAACTAAAACAAGAACTTGCTAAAGAAGGATTATTCAAAGAAGATCATAAAAAAGTTATTCCTAAAATCCCAAGAAAAATTGGAATTGTAACAGCACCAACGGGAGCTGCTATTAAAGATATTCTATCGACTATTAAAAGAAGATGGCCTTTATGTGAAACAATTCTTTTCCCATCCCTTGTTCAAGGAGAACTTGCGAAAGATGATATCGTTAAAAATATAAAACTTGCTAATAACTATGATTTAGATGTTTTAATTGTAGGACGAGGCGGAGGTTCCATTGAAGACTTGTGGCCTTTTAATGAAGAAGCTGTGGCCCGAGCCATCTATGACTCTAGGATACCTATAATTTCCGCGGTTGGTCATGAAGTCGACTTTACAATTGCCGACTTTGTTGCCGATAAACGTGCACCAACCCCAACGGGAGCCGCTGAAATGGCCGTTCCTAATATAGTTGATGTTAAAAATTATTTTAGTCAAGTTAATATAAGATTATCTAAAGCAATTAATAACTTAATTAATATCTATAAAGAAAAATTAAATAGTTTAACATCAAGTCCAATTTTAAAAAATCCTAAAAGAATTTATGAAATCAAAGAACAAATGTTTGATACCTTATATGAAAAATTATTAGTTAACATGAATATTTATTTAACTAAAAAGAAAAATGATTTAAATATTTTAAGTAATAGTTTCATCTTTAAAAATCCTAGTATTTTATATAAAGATAAACTATATAATTATAATGATTTAGTAAAGAAATTAAATAATACTATATCTAATTTAATTCAAGATAAAACAAATACTTATACAAACCTATTAAATAAAGTAGAAGTTTTAAATCCTATTACAACAATTAAAAGAGGATATACAATTACAAAAGTTGATGAAAAGAACTTAAGAAGCATTAAAGAAGTTAAAAAGGGTAGTAAAATGGTTACCGAAGTAGCCGATGGTTATATTGAAAGTGAGGTTATAAAGACATATGAATAAAACAGAAATATTTTATGGAAATGGAAGTATAAGTAATAAAACTAAGCGTGAATTTTATCTTAAATTTGGAATTGATATAATTAATTTATTTGAAAATATCTTTAGAATTGATAGTCCTTATAAAGAACCAAGTAAAATTAGAGAAAAATATGTCTATGGTTTTAACCATACAAGTATTCCTTATGATTTAAGTTATTTAAAAAGTATTAGAATAGATGATTATAAATTAGATAAAAATAGTAAAGTTTTATATATGGATTTATCAGTAAATACTAATATGGAAACTTTAAAATATATTATTTATTTTGATCATTTAAATAATTTTGTTGAAGTAGAATTAAATGAGGATAATAAAGATGATATTAGATATAAATATCGTTATACTACTAAATATACTATGATTCAAAAAGATGAAGAATATCTCGAAGTTATTAAACCTATTTTAAGTAAAGCAACTTTATTTAATAGTAAAGATGAAAGTTTAAGATTTAGTAAGATATTTACTAAAAATGAAGAATCTAGTCTTTTAGTAGAAAAAGATAATCTTAAATATAGAAGATTAAAGTATAAATTTGAAAACAGTTGTTTAGAGTCTTATATTATAATGGATGTTGAAGATAAAGAATCTATTCGTAGTTATACAGAGATTGATAGTGAAAGAGATAGGGTTTATCGGAATAACTTTGAAATTCCTGAAGTAGTTGATTCTTATATGATGATGCTAAATAATGCAAATGACGTTGAAAGTACTTTAATGTTATATGAAAAGATTAAAGAAAAATTGGTTTTCATAAGAGATAATTATAAATATGAGATAAATATTAAAACAAGATTAAAAAGAAATGGTAATTTAAGTGATTTTAGAGAGTCTATAACTGATAATAATGGAGTTATTAATTTAAATAGTGATGATATAAAAAGAAAGGTAAAGAAATAATATGGAAAAAGAAGTAAGTTTTGAAGAAAATATTAAAAAATTAGAAAGTATTGTTAAAGAACTTGAAAGTGGCGAAGTTGAGTTAGATAAAGCAATGGCTAAGTTTGATGAGGCTTGTAAAATTGCTAAAGTCTGTGATGAAAAGTTAAAAAATGCTAGTAGCCAAGTAAATAAAATCATGAGTAGCGATGGTACTTTAAAAGATTTTAAAATAGAAGAGTAGAGTTATAAGGGGGATATATGGGTAAGAAGAAAAGGAAGAATAAAGGAAATAAAAGTAATCTAAATAATACTAAGAATATAACTAAAAATGAACAAACTAAAGAGATTAAAAAAGATAATCAAAGTGATATCAAAAGGGAATATGAAATTAAAAAAGTAATTCCCGTTTTAGAATTTGAATCACTTGATGGTAAAGTTAAGCCTAAGAAAGAAAAGAAAAAAGAAGTTAAGGAAGAAATAGTTAAAGAGGAAGTAAAAGAGAAGGAAGAAAAGATAGAAGTTCACGAAGAGAAAGAAGAAACTAATGTAGAAAGCAAACCAAAAGATATCAACGACCAAATTCAAAGTTTTGTAAGTATTCTTTTTACGATTATTATCTTTTTAGCAATAATTTTACTAATCTTTATCTTATATAATAACTATTTCAAAAAGAAAAATGTTAATCTTGATAAAGTTTGTAGTGATTATATTGAAAAAGATTATGGTATAACTGAAGAGATGGTCAATAACTTTGTTAAAAATGGAAGAGCCATTATTTATAACTATGATAATTTTTCAAAAAAGAATCTTAGTAATTCCGACTTGATTAAATTTGCTAGTTTCTTTATCTGGAGTCAAGATTTAGAATATACTGTATGCGAGGATGAAGACTCTAAATGTTTAGTTAGTAAAATGGAGATGGATAAAGATACTTTAAAGGCTAATTTTAAAAATTATTTAGATATTGATAACGTAGATATTAAATATAATGAAGATTATAAAGATGATGATAAGACCAGACTTTATGAAGAAAATGGAAAAGTTATCTTAACTTTCAGTGAATTTGAATATCAAACATTAACTCATAATATCGTTGATATTGATATTAAAGAAGACAAAGTCTATGTAACATTTGCTTTAGAAGAATTAGTTCCTAATACAAATATTTATAAATATGCTGGATATAAAACATTAGAACTTAAATATCATGATAAAAATTTTAGTATTGAAAATATAAAAACAAGTTTAAAAAATAAATAATAAGGAGATAAATTAATGAATTTAGATAAAAAAGTTAAAGAAATAAGAATTTATAAAAATGCTATTATGTATAATAGTCATCATGATAGAAACTATAGGCTTAATAAGTATCTTGAAATAGAGTTTTTTGATGGTCGTATAATAGAACTTGATGTTGAGGCAGGTTCTGATATAACTGACTGTGATTATTTAAAGATAATAGATAAAGGAAAACTCGAAAAAAGTATCTTTAAGATTAATTTAATAAAATAGGAGTATCTAAAATTAGGTACTTTTTTGTATAAAACTAGTTAATTTACATATAATTATCTAGATTTAATTAAAAAAATTGAGAAATTCTCAAGATTTGTTTGACTTATTAGGTATAATATGGTAAAATCTTATATGTTTGAAGCCTCTAGCTCAAACCGCATTGAAAAGGTTAGAAACCAATTTGGTACCTTAAAAGCGAGTCTAGTAAAAAAGGAGGAATATATGAAAGCAGTAATTAAAACTGGTGGTAAACAATACTATGTTGAAGAAGGAAGCGTAATATTTGTTGAAAAGTTAGATGCTAAAGAAGGAGAAAAAGTAGTATTTGATGAAGTCTTAATGCTTGATAAGAAAATTGGAACTCCAACTGTTAAAGGAGCTACTGTTGAAGGTGTAGTTGTAAAACATGGAAAAGGTTCTAAAATTAAAATCTTTAAGTATAAGCCTAACACAACTTCAACAAGAAAGAAACAAGGTCATAGACAACCATACACTAAAGTTGAAATTAAAAAGATTGGTTAAAAATGATTAAAGTAAGTATTAAAAAAGATAAGATTATAATTTCCGGCCATGCTTTATATGATAATCCAGGAAAAGATATTGTTTGTAGCAGTGCAAGTAGCATTGTTATAACAACAATAAATGGGATTTTATCAATAGATAAAGATGCACTTAACTATAAGTTAAATGAGGATGGTTTAGAAATCGAAATCTTAAAGAGGGATGATGTAACTTTAAAATTAATTGATAATATGAAAGAATTATTAATTAAATTAAGTTTCGATTATCCAAAAAATATTCAAGTAAAGGAAGGTGTTTAAAGATGATGAAATTAGAATTAAATATTCAATTGTTTGCTCATAAGAAAGGACAAGGTTCATCAACTAACGGAAGAGATTCTGCAGGTCGTAGACTTGGAGCTAAAGCGGCTGATGGAGAGTTTATTACAGCAGGCTCTATAATCTATCGTCAAAGAGGAACGAAAATTCATCCAGGTGTGAATGTAAAACGTGGAAGTGATGATACATTATTTACAACCGTATCTGGTATCCTTAAATATGAACACAAGGGAACAAAAACAATTGCCAGTGTCTATGTTGAAGAGTAAGAAATTACTCTTTTTTAATGGAGGGGGAGAGAAATGGAATATCGAAATACATATCACAATATAGATACAACTATATCTTTTGAAATAAAAGGAGAAATTAAGGAAAATGAATATAATAAGGTTATTAAGATAATTGACTATTATTTCAAGAAAATAATTACGACATATGACCTTGAAAATACAATCCTGAAACTTTCTAATCTATTTCATTTATTTAAAGATAATTTAATTGTAATAAACTATAATAATAAAGATGATAACTTTAGTTTAATATATCAAAATAATAAACTTTTATATTACTATAAAAGTAAAGTAATTAATAATAAACCAATAGAGATAAAATATCAAGATAAAAGATTTAGAATAGTAGAACCAGATCCTAATTTATATAAAAAAGGATATGAAGAAAAAGATTACAAGGAAGTTGCTACTATTATTTTAAATGAAATAGATACTTTCGAATCTTTAAAAGAACTTAAAGAAAGAGTTATTAAAATAAGTGATGAACTAAAAGAATTTTATGAATTATATACTTTATTTTTTAATGAAAAGCCTAGAGTATTTGATTCAAGGATATATTTAAAAGCAACTTGTATGTATTTTATAATTGAAAGTTTATTAGAAAAAGATATGAAAGATAACTATTATTTAAAAGATAATATAGTTGTTAATACAGATATAGATATGTTAGTTTATAATTATTTAGAATTAGTTAATATAGAAGATTTAGATAGTGAAGTTGATAAAAGAGTAGGGACAATTGGTTATAAAATTAGACAATATTTTAAAGATAACCTTAATAAGCTATTAGAATTTACTAGTTATTTATATAATAGAAACTTAAATATCGAAAAAGAAAATCTTGAATTTGAAAATTTAATAAGTGATATTCATTATAATTTAGAATCTTATAAAAGAAATGTAAAGAAAAGGAAATATTTAACACGATTTAAATAAAAACCTTGAATTAAAAAGTAAATTTCAGTCTAAATCCAAGTGGTAAAAGTATAAAATTAAATTTCAGTTTAAAA
>CANRHS010000052.1 GCA_947630495.1 uncultured Bacilli bacterium
TCCTTTAATCTAATATCCCAAGCAAAAATAGGACCTGGGAGTGGACTTAAGGCCGATCCATATTGGCTATATGGGGCTTAGTTTCATGTGGGGCTTTAATAGTCCCACGTGAAACCGACTTATATGTTACAAATAAAGAAAGGAGAAATAGTATTGAAAAGTATTAAAATAAAAAGAAATGGAACATTCTATAATATATATGGAGATGATTGTTATATACTATATTATCTATTAAATTATAAAGTTAATAGAACTAAAGTAGGATTTCCTAAATCATCTCTTAATAAAGTAATTAATACTTTAGAAAAAAATAAAATTAATTATGAAGTTATAGATGAAGATAGAAAAATGGATTTTAGAAATTTAAATAAATATGATGAATTACTAGAATTAGGTAAAGCTAAATATAATAATGATACTAATTATAAAGACTTAATTGAAAAAGTTAAAACTATAAATCCTGAAAAACTTGATAAGATACTATCTACTATTGTTAAAATGATTGATGAATAATAATGAACTTATAATTATTAAAAATATTAAAGAATTTATTATGATATTAGATAATTATTTAACTTGTTATCCTAGAAAATATTATGAACTTCGAAATAGGCTACTATTAGATAGTTATGATTTATTAGAATTAGTTTATACTGCTAATTATACTAATGTTAAAGAAAGAAGACCTATTCAAATTCAAGCAATTATGAAAGTTAATATGATTGATTTTTGTATAGAACAAAGTTATAAGGGGCAAGTTATAAGTCAAAAGCAAACTAAAAATTTAAGTAGTAAATTGTTAATAATAAATAAAATGTTATTTAAATGGATAGGAAATGAAAGTTGATATTAAAGATTTATTAAATGTGTATGATTTAGAGATAAGAAAGAATTGCCATAACAAAAGAAAATTATATATATTTGAAAGAAATAAGATGCAAAATATTTATGAAATAAGTAAGAATTTAGAAGATATGGATTATTATCCATCAGAATATAATATATTTATTATCAGGGAACCAAAGTATCGAATAGTTATGTCTTTAAAGATTAAAGATAAAGTTATTAATCATTATTTAGCAAGATATGTTTTGATTCCTAGGCTTGATAAATATTTAGATTGTAGAATTGTTGCAACAAGAACAGGATATGGTACTGATTATGGAATTAAGTTAGTTAAAAAGTATCTTAATAAGAATAAGAAATATGGTAATTTTTATATTTTGAAAATAGATATTAAGAAGTATTTTTATAATATTGATCATGTTGTATTAAAAGGATTACTTAAAGATAAATTAAATCGTACCGAATATGAACTTATGGAGAGAATAATTGATAGTACGGATAATAGTTATATAAATTCAGATATAGATAAAAGTGTTTCTAAAATGATTGAAGAAAGGCCGTATGATAAAGATAAACTTCTTGATTTACCTAGATATAAGAAAGGTAAGTGGCTAAGTCTTGGAGCTATGACTAGTCAGTTTTTATCAATATTTTATTTAAGTGGTTTGGATCATTATATTGTCCATGATTTGCATCTTAAATATATGGTTCATTATATGGACGATATTGTTATTATTCATCATGATAAAGAATATTTAAGTTGGTGTTTAAAGAAAATAACCAATATTCTTAAAAGTACGTATAAGTTAGATATTAATTTAAAGAAAACTATGATAATACCCGCTTCTTCTGGTTTTACTTTTTTAGGTTATCATTTTATGGTTAAGGGTAATAATACAATTATGAGTATTAAAAAGGATACTATTAAGAAAGTTAGAAGAAGAGTTAGGTAAGTTAGAAAATTATATGATAAGGGTAATATTAGTTTTGAAAAATGTTTTTCTAGTATTAATACCTATTTGTATAGTTTTAAATATGCTGATAATATAAAAGTAAAAAGAATAATTGAAAAATATTTTTAGGGTAGGATAATTTAATCGCGAGTGCTATTGTCTCCTTCTTCCAACGATCCGGATAATGTTGCTAACTGGAATGCGGGCAATGTGAACAACAACAACGTGAACAACAACAACGGTGTTCGCCCAGAGACCTTTATGACTTGAATATTTAGATTAAGGGAGATATAGATAACTTGAATATACGTATTCAAGCCTAGACTATATGAGTAAATATAATAGATACAAATTTAGTAAAGAATTATATAATGATTATTTAGTATTAATTAAATATAAAAATAATTTAGTTACTTATAATTATGATTTAGAAATATATAAGTTATTTAAATTAGATAATATTAATTATTTAGTTATAGATGGATTAGATATAAAATTATATAATAATATTGATAATAAATATAATTATTATTATAAAATTATTATATTAAAAGAAGTAATAGATTATATAATGAATAACTGAATTATTTGGTATCTAATAAGTATTATTTTGAAAAAGGTGAAGAAACTTCACCTTTTTATATGCTCTAAACCCTTATAAAATAAGGAAAAAAATAATTTCATAAAAAGCGTTAAATTTTGCTTTTTTCCGTTTATATTATATATAGAGGGACTAAAGAGTTTTTCTTTAGACCTAGAATATCTAAGTAACCGGAAGGGAGATGACATTTAGCGAATGGGCTTTTAATTTATTTAGAATATTCGAAATATTAGAAGGAGGAATTTATGATAAAAACAGAAGAAGAGAATAAAGAGGAAATTAAGGGGACTTACGAAAAGATTTTGGAAAGCCCATTAATGAAAGATGAGAATTTCAAAATAATGTTTAATAGAAAGGAACCTTTAACGGTTTTAGTTTCTAGAGTTTTAGAACTTCCCTATGAAGATGTTGAAGGAAAAGTTGAAACCAAACCATTAACAGAACCAAAGAAAGAAAAAGGAAAGAAAAAAGAAGAACGGGATTTAGTTGCCTCGGTTTCACTTGCAAGTCCAACTAAGATAATAATTGAAGTTACTTATGATGCTAGATGTATTAACAATAAGGGCGATTATTTTCTTGATAATAGAGAAGATTGGAAAGGTAAAGTTAAAAGAAATGTTCATTACTTATCGGAATCTGTAACTAACAGCATCGAAAAAGGTGAAACATTTGAAAAAATTGTAAGAACAATTTTAGTAGATTTTACACCATACTTTCTAGATAGTAACTATAAAGAAGCAATTGAAAGATGTTTTATGACAACTTCACATGGAAAAAAAATAACAGATTTATTAGAATATATCAACATAAATGTTGTAGAATGTGCTAAATTGTGCTATAATGGTACATATAAACGCAAGAAATATAATAAATTTGAAAAAGATTTGATAGTACTTGGAGCATTAATTCAAGCAAGAGGGGAAGATGAGGCAAAAGGATTTATAAAAAGAATTAATATCTCTAAGGAAATTCAAGAATCAATTAAAGGAGTGTTAGAAGATATGAGTAAAGATGATTTAAAATGGGGTCGTTCTTATGATCCCGAAGAGGAAAAAGAAAGAATTTATCAAACAGCAATTAATTTGGCTAAAAATGATGGTCGCGAAGAGGGTAAGCAAATTGGACTTGAACTTGGAATCGAACGTGGAATCGAACGTGGAATTGAGCAAAAAGAGCAAGAAATAATAATGAGCATGTATAAAAAAGGCTATGAACTTTCTGAAATTTCTCAAATTTTAAATTTGAATATTTCTAAAGTAGAGCAAATAATTGCAGATTCAAATAACAACAAGATTAAAAGTAAATAATCAATTAAGGAGTAAAAATGAGTAAAGATGATTTAAAATGGGGTCGTTCTTATGATCCCGAAGAGGAAAAAGAAAGAATTTATCAAACAGCAATTAATTTGGCTAAAAATGATGGTCGCGAAGAGGGTAAGCAAATTGGACTTGAACTTGGAATCGAACGTGGAATTGAGCAAAAAGAGCAAGAAATAATAATGAGCATGTATGAAGAAGGCTATGAACTTTCTGAAATCTCTAAAATTGTAAAAGTTGATATTTCTAAAGTCGAACAAATAATTAATGAATTAAATAACAATAAAGTTAAAAGAAAATGATTAAAATTAGATTAAGATTTAAAGAAATTACTTAATCTTTTTTTATTCGACAATTTTTTTCTATCAGATAATTTATAATGATAATAAAGGAGGAATATGAGAAAAAATGTTATAATTGTAATTTGTTTAGGCATATTAATTGGTTATGTATTTGGAAATATAATCTTTAATAACTATGAAGGAAAAGAATATTTAGAATCAGATGGGAATATTTACTATGTACAATATGGAGTTTATACAACTGAGGAGGCCGCTAAAGAAAATAGTAGTAAATTAGATAACTATAAGATAGTTGAAGAAGATGATAAGTATTATATTTATTTAGGAGTTACAACTAGTCATGAGGTTGCTTTAAAAATTCAAGAATATTATAAAGGAAAAGATATTTATAGTTATATAAGAAGTGATTATGTTACTAATTCCGAGACTTTAGATTTATTAAAAGAGTTTGATAAAACATTAGAAAAAACTGATGATTATAAAGAGATAAATGAAGTTATGAAAGAAATTTTTGAAAATAATTCATTAAAACTATAAAAAAACATTTTTTTCCGGTTATATTATATATAGGAGGGATTAAAATGTTGATAAAAGAAATACCTGAGGTGGAAAGACCAAGGGAAAGATTAATGAAATATGGAGTTAGTAATTTATCTAATGAAGAGTTACTAGCAATTCTAATTAAAACTGGAAGTAAAGGAAAATCATCAAGAGACTTAGCCAGTGAAATTTTAAGAAGGGTTGGTGATATTAGTAAACTTAAGGATATTAATATTCATACCTTTGAAAGTATTAAAGGATTAGGACTTGTTAAAAGAATAGATTTAGTTGCCTTAGCAGAACTTGCCAGGAGAATTTATTTAAATAACAATCGTGATACTAAAATAAGTTATACTAATCCAAGTTTAATTTATAAAGATAATAAATATTTATTTGAAGGATTAAAACAAGAATATTTTTATGTATTTTATTTAGATAATAAAAAGAATTTAATAGAAAGGAAATTATTATTTATGGGAACAATTGATAGAAGTATAATTCATCCAAGAGAAGTTTTCAAGAATGCTTATTTGTGCAATGCCTCAGCTCTTATTTGTATGCATAATCATCCAAGTGGAGAAGTAATACCAAGTAGGGCTGATGTTGAGATTACTAAAACTTTAAGAGAAATAGGACATATTCAAGGAATTGAAGTGCTTGACCATTTAGTAGTATCAGATGATAGTTATTTTAGTTTCTTTGAAAATAATTTAATGGAGTAATTATGTTAAAGATAAAGACATTTGTTATTTTAATTGCAATTTATCTAATAGCTTTTTTAGCAATTAAAAGTGATCTTAATATTTTTTATCCGTATTATCTCCTTAAAGATGTTATCTTTTTTCCAGTTAAAGCCATTAATGATGAAGTTAAGTTAGATAGTAAAGTAGAAGAGGGGATTAAAGAAGAAAGAGATAAGGAGTTAGAAGAATTATTAAAGTTAAACGATTTAAGTAGTACCTTAAGTGAGTTTGATAAAGTAAGTTCTTTAGTTATTGAAAGAAATAGAATGTATTGGTTTAATACAATTACCATAAATAAAGGATCAAGTAGTGGCATCAAAGAAGATATGGCTGTTATCACGGGAAGTGGTTTAATTGGTAGAATTAATAAAGTATCTAAAACAACCAGTGAAGTTAAATTAATTACAACCAGTGATATTAATAATAAAATATCGGTAATGATAAAAAATAATGATGATACTATTTATGGTATCTTAAGTGGGTATGATAATGCTAAAAATTATTTACAAGTAACTTCAACTAATAAAATAACGGATATTCCTAAAGATAGTTTAGTTTATACAAGTGGCATGGGTGGAGTATTTCCAAGTGGTATCTTAATTGGAAGCGTTGATTCTGTAATAGACTCTAAATATGGTGTATCTAAGATTATTAACATTAAACCAAGTGCCAACTTTAATGACTTTCGTTTTGTAAATGTTTTAATAAGGAAGTAATTTTATATATAATATATAGTAAATTTATATAAAAAATAATATATTATATATAAATCTCTTAACTTTTTACCAAAAAGTAGTATAATTTTTCTCAGAAAGGAGATATAAATATGGAAAGTTTAACAACAGCAATAAGTGTTCAAATAGATAAAAGAGACAAAGAAATGGCAACTGGGATTTTAAGCAATTTAGGTCTAAACATGAGTACATATATAAATATGGCTATAAAAAAATTAATCAATAAAGATGGTGTTCCCTTTGAAGTAGTTAATCCTAAACCTAGTAAAGAATTATTAGAAGCTTTAGAAGAAGGGGAAGATATACTAAGTGGAAAAATCAAGGCTAAAGGATACCATAATGTTAGAAAGATGTTTGAGGATATATTAAATGAAGATAAACGTTGAAGATTCACTTTATGAAGTAAAATCAACTTCAAGATTTAATAAAGACTTAAAGAAAATCGTTAAACAAAATAAAGGCATTGAAAAACTTATTGATATTGTTATGAATGTCATATAGAACCTAATTGGTTATTAATTTATAAATATAAAGATAATGAATTGGTTTTATTACTCTTTGCAAGAGGAAGTCATAGTGATTTATTTGATATGTAGAAGTTAACAACTTCTATTTTTTTGAAAGGAAGATACTTATGTATATAATTATTATAATAACAATTATCTTAGACTATTTACTTAGTTATTTTATACCAAGTTACTTTAATAATTTAACTTTATTTTATCCCATGTTAACTTTAACTTTAGTAATATTTTTACATAATAAAACTAAGAATTATTTAAAAACTATCTTTATTATCGGTTTTATCTATGATTTATTATTTTCATATATCTTCTTTTTTAATAGTTTAATCTTTTTATTATTTGGTAAATTAGTTAAAAAGATAGATAAATTAATTAGAAAGAATTACTTAGTTGATATTTTATTAGTTATAGTATGTATATTTTTATATGATTTAATATTGTTCATGTTAGTTAAATTAAGTAATTATAATGATGTTACATTAAGTGATTTAGTTTATAAGTTTAAAAATAGTATAATTTTAAATGTTTTATATTTTAGTTTACTTAGTATTATTAAGATACCAAATAAGAAGAAAAATAAATATGTAATTAAAGGTGGTGTTAGAAATTTAAGTAATTAATTTTTAACAATCGCCTTTTTATTTTTTTGGTAGACAAGTAAGTGTAAAATAGTTAAATTTAGGTATTCCCAAAAAGGAAAAAGTGGTGTATAATGTAAGATATGAGAGTATATGTTAAGAATAAGGAGGTAGAAAATGATGAAAAAAAGAAACTTATTAGTTTATGTATTAAGTCTTGTTGTTGTCATGAGTATACTTGGTGGAAGTTATGCCTATTTAAGAGTTGAAAAAGAAAGTGAAAACCAAAAGGTTGATTTAGTTACTAATTTTGGAATTAATATAACAAAAGAACTTGAAGGATTAAATTTAACTAATCAAGTACCTTTAAGTGATGAAGAGGGGGTTAAAGGAGAAGCAAGGACTTTTCAAATTACTAATAATGGTACTATCTTATCTGAGTATAAAGTTAGTTTAATTGATGATAGTGTTGCTAGTACTTTAGAAAATAAAGAGGTTAGGTATAGATTAAAGAAGACTAAGAGTAGTACAGGAACCCCTGAAGTTTTAGATATTAAAACTTTAAGTGATGATGGATTAATTGATTCAGGAACAATTGAGCCAACAGAGACAATTGATTATGAAATAGTTTGTTGGATAGATTATGATGTAACGGAAGGTGGCAGAAGTTTCTCTAAAAAAGTGTTGGTTGAAGGAAGTCAACCTTTAAATCTTGATAAAAGTGGTGCTAATCCTCCAGAGATGCTTAATAATATGATACCAGTTTATTATGATACTAGTGATACCAAATGGAAAGTTGCTGATGCAACTAATCGTAATGAAACTTATAAATGGTATGATTATGATGATTATATGTGGGCTAATGCCGTAACTGTTAAAGAAGAAGGTAGAGAAAATTATTTAAAAGCAACTCCTGGGACAGAAGTTAAAATGGATGATATTACTACAATGTGGGTTTGGATTCCAAGATATAAATATACAATCTTTAATGGAAACAATGGAACTTCTAATGAACAAATGATAAATGTAAAATTTGAGTATGGAATTAATACAACAGGAACAGTTAGTTGTCATGATAATATATTAACAGATGATGATTCTGCATCAAGTGAAGAATGTGAAGATAAAACAAATGGAAGTATAATAGATGGAAAGAGTACTTATACTCATCCAGCTTTTACCTTTGGTTCGGAAGAACTAGTTGGTTTCTGGTTTGCTAAGTTTGAAATGTCTACTGATGATTCTTCGTGTTTAGAAGATGAAAAAAATTGTAATAAAACAGGAATGAATATTTATATTATGCCAGATAAAATAAGTTTAAAAGGAATTAGTGTATCTAATAAGTTCGCTAATCTAAGAAGTATGGAATTAGCAAATAATATTCATGGATTTCCTCAAAATGAAAAAGCAACAAGTTATTTAGATTCAAATGGAAATTTAAGTGGTAATATACCAAATGATGATAATAACTATGATATTCATATGATAAAAAATATGGAATGGGGAGCAGTTACTTATTTAGCCCAATCTAAATATGGTAAAATGGGTAATCCTTTATATCAAGGAGATTATAAAGAAATTTATTTTAACGGAAATAGAGAAGGAACAGATGTATATATTTATAAAACAGGATATTCTTCAAAAGATATTTTAGAAACGTATACTACATCTGGAGCTAAATATGATGATTTATCTATTATCGATGAAAAAAAAGGTTATGCAGGGGCAGGAGCATCAACGACTGGAACGATATATGGAATTTATGATATGAATGGTGGACAATTTGAAAGAGTCATGGCAAATGTTGTTAATAAATCAGGAAAAATGAATATTGATATGGCTGGAACATGGAGCGAAAATAATTTACCAAATGAAAAGTATTATGATAAATATTCGTATAATACGAATACTACAACAAAAAATAGTTTTTCAAGAGCAAAGTTGGGAGATGCTATGAAAGAAGAATTAAAACAATTTGATTCTGAAAGTAGTGGTTGGTATAATGGTTTAACAGTTTTTGAAAACAAATGGTTTTATAGAGGTGGCATTCGTACTTCTTCATATTCTGGTTCTAATGCTTCCGCTGGATTAACAACGGCATCTGCTACTTCAAGACCTGTCCTTGCAATATCAAGAGAAATACCTTGGCAAAATAGTTAAAGATACAAAACATGTATCTTTTTAATTATTATCTAATATAATTAAATGGTGATAATGTGGATGATAATGTTAGTAAGTTCTTAAATAATAAAAAGAAACCTAAGAAGAATATCTTTATTAGTATCTTATCTAAATTATTAGTTTGTTTTATTTTAGTTATGGTATGTTTAATCTTAATGAAAAAGAATGAAAAATTTAATAAATTTATGAATGAAAATGT
>CANRHS010000053.1 GCA_947630495.1 uncultured Bacilli bacterium
GCGCGCCCAGCCCTTTATCTGAAATCAACCGTAACGATAAATGGGGGAGAAGGAACTTCGACAACACCATTCACATTATCAGTTCAATAACATTATCAGTTTAAATTAAATAAAATGCGATAAAATAAAAAAAATTATTTCAAAATGAACTGATAATATATATTTATAAATGTTATGGCTAAGGGTTAGGTTAGCAAGTTCCTAATATATATCTTAGAATATTATTTAATGAATTATATTGCTATTTTTAAATTATTGTATATTACTTGTTACATTTGTGCTATTTATAGTATATATTATAAATATCGAAATTCTTATGGATTTACCAACGTTATACTATCCCAGTGTATATTTTAAATAATGTTATCAGTTCAAAGCAAAAGAATAATCCTTTATTTATAAGGCTTTTTTCTTATATGAACCGATAACATTATTGAACTGATAACGTGAATTATCGGTTTGAACTGATAATACACACTAACAAGTTGAATATTGATAAGTGACAAACAAGATACAAGTAAGGACAATATAAGAGGGATAAGAAAAATATAGGCAATAATGATAAACTCGCCTGTAGGCGAGACGCGAAATTTGAAATTTTGAGACTAGAAATTAGTCTCTTTTTTTGATAAAATATAAGTAGGTGTTGTAGTATGAGTAAAATTAAAGTAATGAATGAAGATTTAGCTAATAAGATAGCAGCTGGTGAAGTTGTTGAAAGAGTTATGAATGTTGTTAAAGAATTAGTTGAAAATTCAATTGATGCAGAAGCAAGTATAATTAAAGTAGAATTATTTGAAAGTGGAGTAAAAGAAATTAAAGTAACTGATGATGGAATTGGAATGGATAAAGAAGATAGTATTATGGCTTTCTCAAGACATGCAACAAGTAAATTAAAAACTCTTGATGATTTATTTAACATTAACTCATTAGGATTTCGTGGAGAAGCCTTACCTTCAATTGCCAGTGTCTCAAACGTGTTACTTAAAACTTCTGATGGAAAAGTAGGTACTATGGTAACTCTTGAAGGAGGAATTGTAAAAGAAGTTAAATCCTGTGATTTAGTAAAAGGAACTAGTATAACGATTAGTAATTTATTTTATAATACGCCTGTTAGACTTAAATATTTAAAAAGTTTATATACAGAACTTGCTAATGTAAGTGATTATCTAAGTAAGATGGCACTTAGTTACCCTAGTATTAAATTTATCTTAATTAATGACTCTAAAGAACTAATTAATACAAGTGGAAATGGAGATTTATTAAAAACAATTAATAATATCTATGGGCTAGTAGTTGCCAGTAAGATGATGGAAATAAAAGGAGAAAACGATGATTATAAAATAAGTGGTTATATATCATATCCAGAACTTAGTAAAAGTAATCGAAGTGGAATAACATTACTTGTTAATAATAGATATGTTAAAAGTAATGAAATAGTAAGATGTATACTTGATTCATACCATACATATATATTTAAAGATAGATGTCCTTATGTTGTTCTAAAAATAGAAGTAGATCCATTTTTAGTAGATGTAAATGTTCATCCAACGAAGATGGAAGTTAAGTTCTCGAAGATGGATTCTTTGACTAATTTAATTAATAAAGTTATAAGTGATAGATTGAGTAATAAAACCTTAATTCCTAAAGCAATAGAAGAGAATGTAGAAGATAATTATTATGAAGATAAGTTAGAAGTTAATTATGAAGTAAATGATAGGATTGTTGATAAAGATAAGAAAGTAGAAGAAATTAAATTTGATTTTGATATTACTAAGAAGGAATTTGAAAATAAAGAAATAGATAATATAGAAATAGATAATAATATTGAAGAATTAAACCCAAGACTTAAAGAAATGAGACCAATTGGAATAGTACATGGAACCTATATTATCTGTGAAAATCCAGATGGTATGTTTATAATCGATCAACATGCTGCAGCAGAAAGAATAAATTATGAAAAATATTATCATGCATTAAGTACGCATTCTAAGAATACTATTGATGTTTTAATACCTTATAAGATAGAATTACCAAATAATGAATACTTGATTTTAGAAAAACATTTTGATATACTAAAAGAGTTAGGATTTAATTTTGAAGAGTTTGGTAGTAATACAATTATAATTAGGTCACATCCAACTTGGTTACCAAAGTATGCACCCTTAGAAGCCATTAAAAAAATAATTGAAGTAATTGTTAATAATGAAGATTTTGATGAAGATAAGTTTAATGAAAAAGTTTCAATTACTCTTGCTTGTAAAATGAGTATTAAAGCCGGGGATGTTATTACAATGCCTGATATTGAATATTTACTAAGTGAATTAAGAAAGACCAAGAACCCCTTTACTTGTCCTCATGGAAGACCTACTATAATTACTTATACCAAATATGACTTAGAGAAATTATTTAAAAGAGCTATGTAGGAGGCGTTATGGAAGAATATAAAATAGAATTAATGAGTATGAAAAAAGTACTTAGAGATGGTTTAATTACAGGAGAAAATAAAACTTCTGAAACAATTAATTTAGATGAAGTTAAAAGAGATATTGATAAAACTTCTAAAATAAGACATAAATTATTAGAAGAATTTGAAAGAGACTCTAGTATAGCAATTAAGAATTTAAATTTAGATTATTTAAAGAATGTTCATTTTCCATTGATAATTAATAGTAAAGAAATAGTTAAAGATGGTTTAATTAAAGTAAAGTTATTTTCAAGTAAACATGTATTTTCAAATTGCTTATTTAATGAGTTTGGAATAATTGAAAGTGAGATAAATTCCGAAGAAGTATTCAGAGAAGCCGATAGTATTATGCCTTATATAAAAGGGTTATTTAGAGTAATTAACGAAGATAGTTTTTTAGATAACTCATTCTATGATGAATTAATAGTATTATTATATAATGAATATTTTAAAAAATTAATTATAAGTGGAAATGGTATTAAATTTGATTTTAATGAGTTTAAGAATTTAAATGCAATAGAGAAATTAGAATTAGAAAGACTATATTATAAAAATATTAAAAAGATTTTAAGTAATATAAGAGTATCTAAAGTTTTAGAGTTAGAAAGATTTAAAACAGATAAGAGTTTAAAGAAAGTTTTAGATATTTATAGGGGTTAGAAATGAAAATAGTAGTTATAATAGGACCAACGGGAGTTGGAAAAACTAAACTTAGTATTAGTTTAGCAAAGAAATTAAATGCTGTTATTATGAATGCTGATAGTATGCAAGTATATCGAGATATGAATATCGGAACTGCTAAGATTAAAGAAAGTGAAAAAGAAGGAATTGAGCATTATTTATTTGATATAGTGTCCCCCAAGGAAGATTATAATATTTATAAGTATCAACAAGAGGGAAGAAGTTTACTTGAAAAGTTTAAAAAAGAAAACCGCAATGTTATAATAGTAGGTGGAAGTGGACTTTATATTAAAAGTTTATTATATGATTATCAATTTGGATATGAAAATATAAATAATACTTATGATGACTTAAGTAATAAAGAAATTCTTGAAAAAATTAAAGAAAAAGAAGAATGTAATATTCATGTTAATAATAGAAAGAGATTAGTTAGAGAATTAAATAAGTTAGAAAATAATACAAATAATAAAAGTGATATTAATAAGAAATTATATGATTTTAAGATAATTGGATTAACAATCGATCGAAGTATTTTATATGATGTTGTTGACAAAAGGGTTGATGAAATGATTAAAGAAGGGTTAGTTGATGAAGTAAGAAAACTCCATCGAAGAGGAATTAGAAGTAAAGCAATAAAAACAGGAATTGGTTATAAAGAATTATATAAATATTTAGATAAAGAAATTAGTTTAGATGATGCTATTAAACAAATTAAAACTAATACAAGACATTTTATTAAAAGACAATATACATTTTTTAATCATCAAATGGATGTTGAATGGATAAATGTTGATCTTAATAACTTTAATAAGACAATAAAAGAGGCTTTAAAAATAATTGAAAAATAAATTTAGGAGGGTTTATGGCAAAAGTTGAAATAATAAGAGATTATAAAAAGATGCATTCAGGATTAAAAGATAAAGAAACAGGTATGATTATTATACCTTGTAATTATAATTTAAATGAATTTACGATGGTAACAGATATTGAAGGATTAATTTTAGATATTTATCTTTTAAAGAATAAGAATTTTAATAAAGATATAAACTTAGGACTTTATTTTAAAAATGGTAATTATTTAATGAATATAAAGGATTGTTTATTAACTTTATATCATTATTTAGATTTTAATGTTTTATTTACGCATGCTTATAATAGTAAAGAGTTTGATGGTGCTATTATCTTTGATAACTCTGGTAAATTTATAGCTTATAAGAGAATAAGTAATATAGTTTTATATACAAAGAGTATGATTGAAGAATTAGGTATTTTAACAGATAAAGATAGAGTTTATTTAGTAGATGGTACTTTTTATGAATTTGATATGACTAAGTATCCTTTAGGAAGTAATAAAGATTATCCTTTTAGAAGATTAAAGGATAGGGTTATGGGAAAAGTTGAAAGTGAATATGGAGAAAGAATGATTGATGCTGATAGTATTGAAGAGTTTGATTATAAACTAGAAAATGGGGAAGAGATAATGCAAACTATGTATGAAAATAGTCCTTATTTACAAGAGAAGTATCCTGAAGTTAAAGAGAAAGTTAAAAAATTGATTTAAGACAAGTATTTTGTCTTTTTTTTTCTAAAACTAATATACAAATTACTTTTGTTTTGTTATAATTAAATTAAGAAGTAGAAGGGAGGAGTCTCATGTATATACCACTTTATAATAAGACAACTTATTCATTTTTATCAAGTTTAATGGAAGTTGATGATTTAATTAATCTTGCTAAGACTTATAATCTTGATAGTATTGGAATCTGTGATAATAATATGTTTGGAGTTATGGAATTTATTAGGAAGTGTGAAGCTAATAACATAAATCCTATTATTGGATTAGATTTAGAAGATAGACTTTTATTTGCTAAGAATTATCAGGGATATCAGAATTTACTTAAACTTACTAGTATTAAAAGTGAAAGAGAGTTAAGTCTTGATGATTATAAGAAATATAAAAGTGATTTAATATGTATTCCATTAAAAGAAATAGATTTAATTTATAATGATATCTTTTATCCTTTAAATGATAATAATAAAGATAAGGATAATGTTATTTATATAAATAAGTTATTATATAAAAAAGATTCTGATAAAGAAATATTAAAGTATATTGAATTATTAAGAGATAATTTAACTATAAGCGATGAATATGAAATAAAGAATAATTGTTATTATAAAGAAATAGATAGTAATAGTAAAGCAGTTATGAATACTTATAAATTAGCAAGTATGTGTAATTTTAAACTTATTAAGTATGAACTTAATTTGGCTATCTTTAATAAAGATATTGATGCAGTGGTTTATTTAAAGAGTTTGGCTTATAAAGGGTTAGAGAAGAGATTAAATGGGAATATTCCTAAGAACTATATAGAGAGATTAAATCATGAACTTGATGTAATTGTGAAGATGGGGTTTGTTAATTATTTCTTAGTGGTCTATGATTTTATTAAGTATGCTAAGAATAAGGGTATATTAGTTGGACCTGGAAGAGGGTCAGCAGCAGGGTCACTTGTTAGTTATACTTTAGGAATTACCGATATTGACCCTTTAAAGTATGATTTGTTGTTTGAAAGATTTTTAAATGTTGAAAGAATTACAATGCCAGATATTGATACGGATTTTCCAGATATCTATCGTGATGAAGTTATAAAGTATGTTAAAGAAAAGTATGGAGAAAAGAGAGTTGCTAATATTATCACCTTTGGTACGATGGGGGCTAAACTTTGTGTCAGAGACATCGGAAGAGTCATGAATGTTAATTTAAGGGACGTTGATAATATTTGTAAATTAATTGGTTCTAGGAAAGATGATTTAAAAACAATTATTAAAACAGATACAAGAATAAGAGAATTAATTGAAAGTGATAATAAGATAAAGAAACTTATGCAAGTAGCCGTTTCTGTTGAAGGACTTAAAAGACATACTTCAATTCATGCGGCGGGAATAATTATATCTAATATTGATTTAGATGAAATAGTACCTTTAGTTTATGATAATAATCTTTATATATCAGGATATGAAGCAAGTTATTTAGAAGATTTAGGACTTCTTAAGATGGATTTCTTGGGAATTAAAAACTTAACAACGATTATGGAAATCTTAGATGCTATTTTAACTAATGAAGGAGTTCAAGTAGATTTCAGAGAGATTCCTCTTGATGACGAGGCGACCATTGAAATATTTAGACAGGGGGATACAAATGGCATCTTCCAGTTTGAAAGCAGTGGTATGAAAAACTTTTTAAGAGAGTTAAAACCAAATAACTTTGATGATATAGTCTCAGCAATAGCTCTTTTTAGACCAGGATGTGCACCTTTTATTCCTTCATTTATTAGAAGAAAAGAAGGAAAAGAAGAAATTAATTATTTTGATAAAAGTTTAGAAGGCGTTTTAAAATCAACTTATGGAATTATTATTTATCAAGAGCAGATAATGCAAATTGCTTGTATTGTTGGAGGTTATAGTTTAGGTGAAGCCGATATTTTAAGAAGAGCGATGTCTAAAAAGAAAAGAGAAATAATTGAAAGTGAACATGATAAATTTGTTAATGGAGCCTTAAGTAGAGGTTATAGTAAAGAACTTGCAGAAGAAATCTATAGTTTAATTTTAAGGTTTGCAGAATACGGATTTAATAAAAGTCATAGTATTGCTTATGCAATTGTTGCTTATAAGATGGCTTATTTAAAAGCCCATTTTAAGAAATATTTTTATATAAGTCTTTTAAATAGTGTAATCTCGGATACTACTAAAACTAAAGAATACATGTATGAAATTAAAAAATATAAACTAGATATATTAAAACCTGATATTAATTATAGTGACACGATTTATATGGTTCATGATGGAAAAATTTTAGCACCTTTTAATATTATTAAAGGTATAAGTAAATTAACAGCAACAAATATTATTAAAGAAAGAGAAGAAGGGTATATGGATATATATGATTTCTTTAGAAGAAGTAAGAGTATTACAAGGTCTATCTATGAATCTTTAATTTATGCAGGAGCCCTTGACTCTTTTAACTATACAAGACATACTTTAATTGAAAACTTAGATAGTTTAATTAATTATTCTAAATTATGTGAAGAAATAGACTCTGAGTTTGTCTTAAAACCCGAGATAACTAATTATCCAGAGTATGATAGTTTAGAGTTAATTGAAAAAGAAAAAGATTTATTTGGTCTTTATATAACTAATCATCCTGTTTTAAATTATAAACTTAAAGATAATACGGTTATTAATATAATTGATATTGATAAATATTTTAATAAAGATGTAAACTTAATTGTCATGGTGGAAAAGATAAAAGAAATCAATACTAAAAAAGGCGATAAGATGATGTTTTTCACGGGAAGTGATGAAGAGAGAGTAGGCGACTTTACAATGTTTCCTAAGACTTATAATTTATATTATGATATTAAAAAAGGGGATATCGTGAAGGTATTTGGAAGAATTGAAAAAAGAAATGGTAGTTATCAAATAATTGTTAATAAATTAGAAAAATTAAATGGAGGAAGAAATGAAGAAAACTAAAATTGTTGCAAGTTTAGGACCTGCAAGTAATGATGAAGATGTAATCATGGAAATGGCAAAGGAAGGAGTTGATGTATTTCGAATTAATTTAAGTCATGCAAGTTTTGAAGAGACCGATAATTTTATTAAAAAGATAAGAAGTGTTGAAAAGAAATTAAATAAGGTATTAGGAATTATGCTTGATTTAGATGGACCAGGAATTAGACTAGATAAACTAAATGAAGATAAGGTGTTTTTAGATAAAGATAGAGAACTTCGGATTTATGATTATCATGTTGTTTGTAATAATACTCAATTATCAACTAATTTCTCTGATTTTTCAGGAGCCGTTAGGTTAGATGATATTTTAATCTTATCAAATGGAGATGTAAAACTAAAGGTAATAGATATAAATCCTGATAACTTTATTTGCAAAGTAATTGAAGAAGGATATATTTATAGTAATCAGTCTATACACATAGAAAACTCTAAAATAAAGTTACCTTTTATAAGTTCTAAAGATAAAGAAAATATTATGTATGCAATTAATAATAATATTGATTTTTTAGCTTTATCCTTTGTTAGAGATGAACAAGATATTATGGAAGTTACGGATATTTTAATTGAAAATGGAAATGAACATATGTCTATTATTTCTAAGATTGAAAATGAGTTTGCCTTTGATAATTTAGAAGAAATCTTGAAGTTAAGTGATGGAGTTATGGTGGGTCGAGGTGACTTGGGTATCAATGTTCCCCTTCCAAAACTTCCCTTTTATCAAAAGAGAATTATGGAGCAAGCCAATAATTATCAAAAGATTGGGTTAGTTGCAACGGATTTCTTAAAAACCATGATGAAAGAGAAAAATCCCTCACGAGCAGAGGTTGCCGATATTTATAATGCTGTTTTAGATAAAGCAGATGGACTTGTTTTATGTGATGAGACAACAATTGGAGAAAATCCAATTGATTCAATTAAAGTTATGAGTGAAATAATAAATGAAGCTGAAGAAGATTTTCCATATCATGAGAATTTGGAAGAGACTTTTAAACAAGGAAAACAAGATGTTACTTCAACTATTTCTTATTCCGTAGTAGATTCTGGGTTACTTCTAAATGCCAGTTGTATCTTAGCTAATACCATGAGTGGTTATACGGCAAGAAAGATAAGTTACTTTAGACCTAAAAGTCCGATTCTTGGATTAAGTCCAAATTTAAATACAGTAAGAAGTCTAACTTTAAATTACGGAGTTATCCCGGTTAAAGTTAATAAGTTTAAAACAACAGATGAGATAGTTGATGGTTGTATTCAAAAATATAAGGAAGTTATGGATTATCAAGTAGGAGATACGGTTATTATAACCGGAGGACTTCCTTTAAATAATAAGAATACGGATTTCATGAAAATAGAAAAAATAGCGGAATAATTTAGTATCTAATAAGTAATATTTTAAAAAAGGTGAAGAAACTTCACCTTTTTATATGCCTTAAACCCTTATAAAATAAGGAAAAAAATAATTTCATAAAATCGTGTTAAATTTTGATTTTTTCCGTTTATATTATATTAGAGGCTATAAAGAGTTTTCTTTAGACCTTTAGAATATCTAAATAACCGGATTGGAGATGACAGTTAGCGAATGGGCTTTTAATTTATTTAGAATATTCGAAACATTAGAAGGAGGAAATTATGATAAAAACTGAAGAAAAGAATAAAGAGGAAACTAATGAAAAGATTTTGGAAAGCCCATTAATGAAAGATGAGAATTTCAAAATAATGTTTAATAGAAAGGAACCTTTAACGGT
>CANRHS010000054.1 GCA_947630495.1 uncultured Bacilli bacterium
CCAAATAGAGAGTAATAACTTAAAAATAAAGTAAATTCTTCTTCAGTTAAGTTATCTTTAAAAACCTTATAAATATTGTTAAATTTATTTATGGTTACTAAGTTAACATGATTAATTAAAAAACTAATTTTTTCAAATGCCATACCTACTTTTAAATATATAGTATTATATGATACATGATAGGTATTTTCTAGTTCTTGAATGTTTTTCTTTTCTTTTCCAAATAAGCCAATTAAATTAGTTAAATATTCTATTTCTTCTTCGGTTAATAGTTTTTGTAATATATTAATTACTTTATCTATATCAAAGTAATATTTATCTTTTTTATTATAAATTTCTAATAATCTAGCAACTTTTTTAATAGCATTTTCTTTAATTAAAGCTACTACTTGATAAGTTATATTATATCTACTTGCTATTTGCATTAAAGTTTCTTTAGGATTTTCAAATAAACCATAGTATGATACTAAAATATCATATTCCATTTCACTTAGAGATACATGTAAAATTCTTTCTAGGTAGTCTAAATCAAAGTTATCAGGTATAAGTTCTACTGTTTCTTTTAAAGAACATTTATCTAAATTTTTTATAATTAATTCTTTAGCCGTATCATAATCAAAGGGTTTTAGTAATCCTAAATCATCCATTTCTTCTAAGATAGTATCTAATAACCATGGGCTGTTTTTTAAAGATGTATGATGTTTCTTTTCCATCATATCTTTAACTTCTAAAAACTTCTCGAATAATCGGCTTGCAAAGCGAGTATCCCTTTGTAGTTTAAAAAATACTCTTGTTATACAAACATTTGCATATTCTAAGAAGGTTTTACCAATAAAACGATAATGATTGGCTGCATAAATTAAACCCTCAATTGCATAGTCATAGGCTTCTTCTTTTGATAAATTATAGTTTGCAAAATAATTAATTAAAGAATCTATTAAGTCTTTAGAATTATTAATTATTTTTTCTAAAATTTCTTTATCTTTTGTTACTTGATATCTCCTTACTAATTCTTCCATCTAACCATTCCCCCTAAATCGAGCATATATTATACTACAAAATTAGTACTTTGGCAAGTTTTTCTTGTCAATTTGCAAAATTCCTGATATAATATAGCTGTTTTTTTGAAAGAGGGGCTTCTAATGTTTAATTGTAATAACTTAAGTTTATTAAATTTTACTTATTATTTTAAGTTAGCTTTAGCTATTTCAATGACTATAGTTCCAGTTATTGTTTTAGAGTTAATTGCCATAAAAGTTATTAGATATAAAAATAAATATAAAGGTTTTAATACAGATTTTATTGTTAGACAAATTAAAACTATTTTTTATACCATTGTTTTGTTTTTCCTGGCTTATTCTTTACATATGGTAATTACTACTCCTAGTAATACTTGTAGTATGTATGCTAAAAAAGATATTATAGAAGAATATAAAAGTAATTTAAATAAGATAAATGATTCTGATATGAATGAAGTTACAAAAGTTAAATATATGGAAAATGTCTTATTAAATGCATATAATAAAGATACTAAAGAAGAAAGTAAGGTTATAGAAGTAAAAGCAACTATTAATAAGGTTGATGATTTTTTAAAAGAGAATAGTGATAAAACTTTAAATACTGTTTATGTTAAAGACGGTGTTTTCTATTATAAGGGACATATAGATGGTAATTATAATACTTATTATGGTACTAGTTGTCCAAGTGATCCTTTAAAGGAAGGATATAATAATAAGTTTGGCTATAATAATTATTTTTATAATAGATTAACTAAGTTTATTGATGAGGCTTCAAAAAATGGTTATAAAATAACAATGAGTGAGCAGGGATGTCGAAGTTATCAAACTCAAGTAAATTATTATAGTACTATGACTCCCGGAAGAGCAGCACCTCCTGGTTGGTCACTTCATGGTTTAGGAATTGCCAGTGATTTAGAGTTTTATAATAGTAATGATTCTCCATGTCCATCGGGCAGAACTGATAAAAGTTGTCCTAGTATGGGCTGGGCACATCAAAATGCTTCAAGGTTTGGTTTAACATTTCCTCTTTTAAATGCATCTTATAGAGAAGATTGGCATATTGAACCAATTAATAAGCAAAAATATTAAATTAAAATAGCAGATTATAGTAACACTTCCTAAATTTAAAAATATTACAAATATGTATTGAAACATTTTATCTATTATGATACAATTATAATAAAGAAAGGGAAATAATCTGATAATTATCAAAAAGATAAAATCAAAGATTGAAACGGTGTTAAAAGATATGAATAACAATCAAGAAGTACTTGTTAAATTTTTTGAAAATGATAAGGAAATATTACTTGCTGGAATAAAGGAAGAAATTGAAGAAAGAGTGACTAAAGAAACTAAAAAAAAATTAGTTATTAAATTTTATAATGAAGGTGTTTCATTGAAAATTATTTCTGAAGCATGTGATTTTCCAATTTCTGAAGTAGAAAAAATAATTAATGATTATCTTAGAGAAAAAGATGTTAAAGAAGCAACTCAAAAAGAAGTTTTTAAAGTTAAAAAAGAAATGATTATTGAACTTTATAATCAAGGTGTTTCATTAGACATTATCTCTAATGCAAGTAAATATCCAATTTCTAAAGTAGAAAAAATAATTAAAGATAACAAAAACTAGAAAATGAGACTATATTAAACTATAGCCTCTACTTTTTTATTTCAACCGGATGGATATGAATAAATACATCCTTTATATTATCAAAATTATCTTTTATTTCTTGTTCAACAACACTTGCTATTTCATGACTTTTAAAAGTTGTTAAATTACCATCTACTGTTATAGTTAAAATAATAACAAATTTATAACCAATTGAAACAGAGTTAACATCACTTACTTTAATTACATCTTTATGTTTAAATATCATTTTAACTATTTTATTCTTAGTTTCAAGAGGAAGAGATATATCCATTAAAACATTATAACTTTCTTTAAATAATTTTACTCCTGACATTAAAAACCAAACAGATATTAATAAACCAACTATACTATCAACAAAATAAATACCAAAGGAAGAGAATATAATTGATACTAAAACACCAGTTGTTAAAAACATATCGTTTCGATGATCTAACATACTAGATTTTATTAAAATATTATTTTCTTTTTTATACATTTTCTTAGTATAGAGATATAACGAAAGTTTTATTATTATCGTCAAGATTGATACTATTAACAAATAAGTTGAAAAGATAACTTTATTACCATCTATTAAAGATAAAACTGAATCATATAAAAGTTTAACTGCTATTACTAAAATAGACATACTAATAAACATTGAGAAGATATATTCAGCTTTACCATGACCAAAGTTATGATCATCATCACTTTCACTGCTTGCTATTTTATTGCCTATAAAAGTCATTAAAGATGCGAATACATCTCCAATACTATTAAAACCATCTGCTATCATTGATTGACTTTGAAATATAATACCTGAAATCATTTTCATTAAAAAAAGTACGGCATTAGCGAGAAACCCTAACACTCCTACCCTTTTAGTTATTTTAAATCTTTCCACATTATCACCTACATTATTTTATTTATCAAATCGTTCTTTGACTACTTCTGCTTCTTCTATATCATCTTTTTTAGGTTCTTTACTATTAGTCTTTAAATATTTATAAATTATATAAAATAACCAAGCAATTAAAAGAACTGGTAATAAAAAGAAGAATAAGTGAGCAAGAAGAATTACGACTATTCCAATTGTAATTATTATTAATATATTTTTTAAAATTATTTTTGCATCATTATTCATATGTCATCCTTTCATTATTTATGATTATACCATATTGAGAAAAAATTATCCACCAAATTGGGGATAAAATTTTATTTTATTATTTTTAAGAATTCATTTGGTACATCAAGTTCTAGTTTTATCGTTTCTTTAGTCTTCGGATTAATAAATTCTAAGTAATAAGCATGTAAGTACATTCTATCTGAGTTTGGTCCTTTAGGATTATATTTTTTATCACCCAAAATAGGAAAACCAGCATGATTAAACTGAACTCGAATTTGATTTTTTCTTCCAGTTTTAATATCAATATCAAGTAAAGTATAATTATTATTTTCTTTAACTTTAGAATATGTTGTAATTGCAAGCTTACCATTTTTATCAGGAACGACATAGACTAAATTCGTTTTGGTTTCCATTAAATAATTCTTTAGAGTATCTTTATCTTTTGTTTTACCAACAACTATTCCCATATAACGTCTTATTACTTTATCCCAGTTTTCTTGAAAATAGTTTTTGGTTTCAATATCTTTAGCAAATAAAACTAAACCGGAGGTATCATAGTCAAGTCTATGAACGATAAAAACTTTATTGTTTTTATTTTTTCTTTTTAAATATAGCCTTACTTCATGATATAAAGTTGCTTCTTTTTCTTTAAGAGTACTAACAGTTAATAGTTTAGGTGGTTTATTTACAACAATAATATGTTTATCTTCATAAACTATTTTTAATTTTTTATTTTTCATTTAAACTCCTAATCGCATTTAATACGGCTAGCCTTCCATATTTATAAGTTAAGGAACCTTGAAGATAGGCTATATATGGTTCTCTGATTGGTCCATCACAGGAAATTTCAATACTACTTCCTTGGGTAAAACTACCACTGGCCATGATAATCTTGGAGTCATACCCTGGCATATCAGTAGGTTCAACAGTTACATAACTATCAATTGCACTCATTTCTTGGATACCTCTGACAAATTTTATTAATTTAGATTCTTCATTAAATGTTATATTTAAAACTATATCTGGATGCTCTTCATTATATTTAGGTTCAACTGAATAACCCAATTCTTCTAACATAGCACTTGCAAAGATATTCGTTTTTAAACTACTTGCAACAACACTTGGAGCAAGATATAAGCCTTCTAAAATTAACTTATTCATACCTAAACTAGGTCCAACTTCAGCCCCTTGCCCTGGAACAGTTAGGCGTTCTGCAACTAACTCTACTAATTCTTTTTTTCCTGCAACATAAGCCCCATTCGGAGCAATTCCTCCCCCTAAATTTTTAATTAAAGAACCAACCATGATATCACATCCTACCCCAGTTGGAGTTTCATACTCCGTTAACTCAGAATAACAATTATCAACCATGATAATAACTGAACTATCAATATCTTTTATAAGTTTAACTACTTTTTTAATTTTTTCAATATCTATACTTTTTCTCGTTGAATAACCTTTACTTCTTTGAATTTCAATAACTTTATATTTTTTATTTTTTAAAGTTTCTTCTATTTTTTCATAATCAAAGTCATCATTTACTAAATCAATTTGTTCATAGTTAATGTTAAAAGATTTTAAAGAAGAAGGGTTATCCGTTATCCCAATTACTTCATCTAAGGTATCATAAGGCTTGCCGGATATGGAAAGCATAGTATCATTAGGTCTTAATAAACCAAATAAAGTAACCGTTAAAGCATGGGTACCTGATATGAATTGACTTCTAACTAAAGCACTTTCACTATCTAGAACATAAGCAAAAATATCTTCAATCTTGTCCCTTCCTTCATCGTTATAGCCATAGCCTGTAGTACCATAAAAATCACTTTCTGATACTCGAAATTTTCTAAAAGCCTCTAAGACTTTTAAACTATAATATTCTTCTAATTTATCAATTTTATCTAATTCATCTTTTATTTTTAAATCGACTTTTTTAATTAATTCATCATTCATATATTCTAATCACTTCTCCACTTTTAATATCTTTATTATTTATACTATCAATTATCACATCTATTACTTTTTCTACTTTAATTAATTCTTTTTGCTTAATTCTTTTAAGTTCTTCTTCTAAAAATTCTTTATCAATACTTCTTGTTGATTCAGTATCAACCCAATTTGGAGCAATTGCTATAACCTTTTTATCAAGAATTAAAGCTAAACTCTTAGTCATTTGAATAATACCTGCCTTACTAACAGCATAGTCAAGATTATAAATATTATAAGTATCTATCCCATCAGTACTTGCCATATTAATAATTATAGCATCTTTATTCATTATATCTAAAGCATATTTTGTAACTAAGAAAGTTCCAACGACATTTACTTCTAGAACATTCATAAATTCTTGCTTTGTTTTATTGTCAAGTAAATTATCATTATAAGTTGCTGCATTATTAACAAGAATATCTAAATTACCTAACTTTTCTTTAAATTCTTGTATCAATTCTTTAATATCATTTTCACTTGCTAAATCACATTTTTTAATATAACACTTGACATTATATTTACTTATTATTGCTTCTCGAACTTTTTCTATTAAATCCTTATTAGAATAATAAGTTAAAAATAAATTATAATTTAAACTAGCCATCCGAATAGCTAACTTTTCACCTATTCCTAAACTAGAACCCGTTATTAAACAATTCATAACAATCCCTCAAATTCATAAATATATTATCATTTATTTAGAAAAAAAGCAAGTAAATCTTTTGTCTACCTATTTTGTAAAATTTACTATTAATTGACAAAATTCGACATTTATAATTGACAAATTGTTATTTTTACTTTAGATTATTAAAAATTCATGATAAAATTATTAAAAGGAGTAAAAATATGAATTTATTAATAATATTATTATCAATCTTACCAGTTATTTTAATAGCAATCTATTTTTATCAAAAAGATATCCATAAAGAACCAACTAAACTTTTACGAAAACTATTTATAAGTGGTATTATATCAGGAATATTAGTAATTGTTATTTCTCTTATTTATAATTATTTAATTCCTAATTATGCTTCTTTAACTAGTAATAATTATTTAAATATGTTTATTTATTCATTTATATTTATTAGTTTAATAGAAGAAATTTCTAAATGGGTAATGATCTATTTTATTTCTTATAAAAATCCAGAATATGATGAGTTCTATGATATTATTCTTTATTCGGTATTTGTAGCTTTAGGATTTGCAACTCTTGAAAATTTAATTTATACAATACCTAATAAAAGTATCTATGTAACTATCTTTCGAGGTATTACAGCAATTCCTGCTCATGCATGTTATCAAACATTCATGGGATATTATCTTACTTTAAGTAAATATAAACCAAATAGAAAAAAACATTATATTATTCTAAGTATAATAGTACCAATTATCTTACATGGTATCTATGATTTATTACTTTACTTAGGTAATATAATCTTAGTTATCTTATTTGTAATATTCTTAATTACAATATTTGTTTTAACAATTATAAATGCTAATAAAATTATCGATATTGACAAAAATACTTGAGGCTTGCTCAAGTATTTTTAAAAATCACAGTTACCAGGAGTTCTAGGATAAGGAATTACATCTCTTATGTTTTCAACACCAGTTAAGTAGATAATTAATCTTTCAAATCCCATTCCAAATCCTGAATGATAACATCCTCCAAATTTTCTTAAATTAATATACCATTCCATTCCTTCTTCCGGAACACCCATTTCATGCATTCTTGTAATTAACTTATCATAATCGGCTTCTCTTTCAGAACCACCCATTAACTCTCCTGCTCCAGGTACTTCCAAATCAACGGCTGCAACTGTTTCATTATCTGGATTTAATTTCATATAGAAAGCTTTAATATCTTTAGGCCAATCAGTTATAAATACAGGTCCATCAAAATATTCGGTTATATACTTTTCATGTTCTTTAGCAATATCTTCTCCATATTCAGGTTGAAATTCCCATTTAACTTTAGCATCTTTTAAAATAGTTATAACATCATGATGACTAATACGAGTAAATTTACTATTAACAAGTTTATTTAATTTATCTAATAATCCTTTTTCAACAAACTTATCAAAGAATTCCATTTCTTCTTTAGCATTATCTAATACATATTTAACTATATATTTTAAGAAATCTTCTTCAATATCCATAACACCCGAAAGGTCACAGAAAGCAATCTCTGGTTCAATCATCCAGAACTCACTTGCATGGGTTTTAGTATTAGAATTCTCAGCTCTAAAGGTTGGTCCAAAGGTATAAACTTTCTTATAAGCCATTGCAAAAGTCTCGGCTTCAAGTTGTCCTGATACAGTAAGAGAGGCAGGTTTACCAAAGAAGTCTTTACTATAATCAACTTCCCCACCCTTAGCAATTCTTTCCATATCAAGGGTTGTTACTTGGAACATTTGACCTGCTCCTTCACAATCACTAGCTGTAATTAAAGGGGCATGGAAATAAACATATCCTCTTTCTTGAAAATACTTATGAATTGCATAAGATGCAATACTCCGAACCCGAAATACAGCATTAAATAGGTTTGTTCTAGGTCTAAGATAGGCTTGTTCTCTTAAGAATTCTCTTGTATGTCTCTTAGGTTGAATTGGATAATCATCAGGACAATCCCCCATTAAAGTAACATTACTAACTTTAACTTCAAACTCTTGACCAGCACCTTCAGACTTAATAACTTTACCAATTACTTCTAAACTAGAACCAACTTTAATCTTACTAATTTCATCAAACTCTTTTAAAGAATTGTCATAGACAAGTTGAATATTCTTAAAACAAGTACCATCAGAAAAGTCAATAAAACCAAACTCCTTTTGCTTCCGATGATTCCGAACCCATCCTTGTAACTTAACCTCGCAATCTAGATATTTCTTTAAATCTAAATAAATATCTTTTACATCAACTAACATATACATTCCTCCTTTTATATAAATAAAAAGCATTAATATTAAAGAGGCATATTCGCGGTACCACTCTTCTTATCAATGCTTGATATCTCTTTTTGATAACGGTAAATTAACCGACATTTTCTACTAAATATTCAAAAATATGCTCCGTGGTGTTATTCCTATATTCTTCCTACTAATTTTCACCTACCATTAGCTCTCTTTAAGTAACTAAATATAGTACTTCTCCACATCAACACTTTAAATATATTAATATTATACATCTATCTTTCTTATTTAGTCAACATTTTTTTAAATTTTGTTAATCTTTTTTTAAAATGTATACGTATCATTAATTAAAATGTATACAAACTTATGATGTATAATATCTCTT
>CANRHS010000055.1 GCA_947630495.1 uncultured Bacilli bacterium
CTATCCTACTTAATTTTCTTTTACTTTTAATATTCTCTAAACTATTTATTAACTCTTGATAATTTCTATTTTTTACTAATTTAAGTAAATATTTATATATTTCTTTTTGAAATTCAACAATATTATTAATTAATTCTTTAATTATTAAATTATATATACTATTAGTAAAATCTATCTTTTTATCTAAAATATCTTTAATAAGAGTAAAACTTTGGTTTATAATTAAACTTCTTATATCATTTTCTTCTTTTATATTTTGATATCCTAAATCAATATCTAAGATTTCTACATCTTCTAATTCCATATTTTTTACATCATCTAAATATTCATCAGGTAAATTAATTAACATACTAAAGAGAAATATTCCAAGATTGTAATCAATATTTATATAATCAGGATCTACTTTATAACAATTAACAAAGTAATAAAAAGCCATTTCATAATCTTTAGTTAAAATATATAAATAACATAATTTTAATTTAAGAAAACTAGTATCATCTATTTCTAAGCATTTTAAATAATACTTAATCGCTTCCTTATAATCTTTATTTTCTAAATAACTATCTCCTAAATTCATTAATTCTTCCATTTTAAACCTCTTTTTAATTTTAATTCTTTACTTTCTCTTAACCCCTCTTGATTAAAATTACTTGATAAAATAACAGGATACATAGTTATAATTTTATTAGTACCAAGGGCTGTAACTACTTTCATACTATCTGTATTAACTCCATTACTAAAACCAATTAACTTAGAAAATTTTAAATTATATGTAAAAGCATTTCTATCAAAACTAGGATTTAAGTCTTTTATTTGGTCTTTAGCATTAGTTATTAATTTTTCTAAATCTATATTGTTAAAAAAATAACTTTTGTCCATTTCTTCACTTCTTTTGATGTGTCTTTCATTTAAATGTTTAATTAAATCGTTATCATCACTACTAAATAATCTCTTAATATAATAAAGGTAAAGATTTAATTCATCTTTAATATCCATTAAACGTCCCTGATGATAAGCAATAATAGCTTTTAATTGATTATAAAAATCACTATTCATGTCATTCACCGAAATTTTTTGAAATAATTTATAAGCTTTTAAATAATCCCCTTCAAGAATACTTATGAAAATTAATTTTATATTATAGGTTAATAGATATTCTGAACTTAATTTAATAGTTTCTAAAACTTTTCTAGCTCTTTCATATTCACCTAATTCAATATAAATATCTGCTAAATAACTTAATTTTTTATTTGGTGATAGGGAAGATGTAAAACTATCTAAGATCATATCTAAACTTTTTTCTAAGTTAAATTCTACTTTTTCAAGATTAGCATAAGTAGTTGCATGTTCGAAATATAATTCATCTTTATATTCTTCTAACATGTTTCTAGCCTTTTGATAATTAGAATTATATGTTTCTATTAATATTAAAGCATTTAAAGAAAGAGTTCGATAAGTTAAACTTTCTTTTGCTATATTAAAGTAAAACTTAGCATGCTCATAATCTTTAAGCTCAAAATAATGTAGGGCTTGTTGATAACTAACTTCGTATTCCATCTCTTGCATATTAATCTCTTCTTTCAAGTATTTTATAATACCGCAAAATACTAAAAAATTCAACTAATTTTATAAAAAAAAACGCGTTAGGCGAAAAGGGTTAAAAAACGATTACACAATAAAAACAAATTATTACATTATATCCATAGGGTTAATTGTAGTAGTACAAAAAAATTAAAGTAAAGAGTAAAATACGAACAAAACCTAACGCGTTTACTCTGTTCCTAAAAATTTCAGGAACAATTACACTATAACAAATATTTTTAAATTTGTCAAAACACATAGGTTACAAAATTTCCAAGAAAATAAGCGAAAATCGTGAAATTGCTCTTAGGGAAATTTCCAAAATTCAGATAGATTTATGAGGCAAATCACGAAATTGCCCATTTTTTGATTGACATAATTTGACACATTTTTTTTCATAATTATGAAAAAACTAACTATTTTTTAGTTAGTTCGTAAAAATTTCTTAATAATTTTATTCTCATGCTTTAATTTTAAACGTTTTAAGAAGTACTTTTTAGGCATCTTTTTTAAAATATTTGTATTAGTAGTTAAGAGATTAGTATAATAACAAATTGTTTCTAAAGATTTATTAGTTAAAGTTCCAAATAAATAATTTAATCTTGGACTAACACCTAAAACTGCTCTTAAAACTAAATAAGTTTTTTGATTATCAATTACTAATTGTTCTTTATCTATTTTATATCCTAATTTAACTAAAGTTTTTCTTACTAAAGGAAAATCATTATTGGGAGAGACTATTATATTCTTAATATTTTTTAATTTCTCCTTATTACTTAAGATTTTACTTATTAATATTCCTCCCATTCCAGATATTACAATAGTATTAATATCTTCATCTATATTTTCAATGCCATTTTGTAAAACTACTTTAATTTTTTTCTCCAATTGATATTTCTTTATATTTTCTTTAGCAATTTTTAAAGGATTAGGATTTATATCAGATGCTGTTACTTTAACATTTTTTAAAGTGTTTACAAGATAGATAGAAAGCAGAGCATGATCACATCCCACATCAATTACATTTGTATTATCAGGAACAAAAGAGGCTACTAATTGTAGCCTTTTACTTAAATTCATCATTAATCTGTTAAGAAGTCCTTTAACTTCCTTGATCTACTTGGATGTCTTAATTTTCTTAATGCTTTTGCTTCTATTTGTCTAATTCTTTCTCTTGTAACATTAAAGATTTGACCAACTTCTTCAAGGGTTCTACATTGACCATCATCAAGACCAAATCTAAGTCTTAAGACTTTCTCTTCTCTTTCAGTTAAAGTTAATAATACTCCTGATAACTCTTCTTTTAACATGCCAATTTCGGTGTACTCTTCAGGTGACATCGTTCTTTCATCTTTAATGAAATCTCCTAAATGGGAATCATCTTCTTCACCAATTGGTGTTTCTAAACTAACAGGATCTTGACTTATCTTATAAACTTCTCTTACTTTATCAAGAGAAATACCTAACTTCTTAGCAATTTCTTCATCAGTTGGTTCTCTGTTCAACTCTTGAGTTAATTGTCTTTGAACCCTAGCCAATTTATTAATTGTTTCAACCATATGAACAGGTATTCTAATCGTTCTTGCTTGATCCGCGATGGCTCTTGTAATTGCTTGTCTAATCCACCAAGTTGCATAAGTCGAAAACTTATATCCTTTATCAGGATCAAATTTATCAACGGCTTTCATAAGACCCATGTTACCTTCTTGAATAAGGTCTAAGAATAACATTCCCCTACCAACATATTTTTTAGCAATACTTACAACTAAACGTAAGTTAGATTCAGCTAGCATCGTTTTAGCATATTCATCACCCTCAGTTGCACGCCTTGCATACTCAAATTCTTCATCGCTTGTAAGCAAGTTAATTCGTCCAATTTCCTTTAAATACATTCTAACTGGGTCATTTATTTTTATATCTTTAGAATTTTCAAAATCTTCTAGTATTTTCTCTGGAGACTCAATCTCTTCAACACTTATATCTTCATTATTTGAAATATCTTCTTCTGATTTTACTTCGATGTTATTAACCATAAAAACATTATAAAGATCATCTAACTCTTCGGCATCAATCTCTAATCCTTTTAAGACATCAGCTAATTGTTCATAAGTTACATAACCTTTTTCTTTTCCTGATTTAACAAGTTCTTCTTTTCTTTCATCAAAAGTTTTAATTTCATTAATCATTTTTTTCACTCCCCATTTTTAGTTTCCGAATTTGGTCACTTATTTTAATCTGTTCATTCAAGTCTACTTCTTCCATTATTAACTTTTCTAATCTTTTTATCTCTAAAGTTACATTATATTTCTTGATGACATCTAAATATTCTAAGATAACCTCTTTAGAAACTGAGTTATCTAAATCAAGAGCAAGTATTTCTTTAAAAGTCTCATTTAAGGATGCATTCTCTGAAACATAAGACATAAAGTCAGCAATATTAATATATCCATATTTATCATAAAAATAAGAAATTTCTCTTGCTAATATTCGATAATTATCACTTGGAAAGTAAACACCACTATTTTCAACAAGAGTTATAACTTCTTTATTTTCTAACATATAATAGATAATTATTTGCATTGTCCTCTCGTACTTATCTTTCTTCTTAGAGGCAGGCTTTTGAATATCAATTGCCTTAATCTTAGCAGTTTCCTCGCTTGCTAATAATTCTTTTAACTTTTTTTCCAAAGTATTATACCATATATCTGTCTCTTTAGCAAGATTTTTTAACATAATTTCTCGTTTTATTTCATCTTTAACTAAACTTACCTCTTTTAAAACGGAATTTACATAATCAGCTTTTTCACTAGCACTTGCTAAATTAACTCCTTTTTTTAATAATCTAATTTTAAAATCATTATAACTAATAGCACCACTAATTAAGGATATAAATTTTTCAGAACCATACTTTAATATATAATCATCAGGATCAAGGCCCTCACCTAAAGGAATTACTTTTACTTCCATATTTTCTTTTTCTAATAGTTTTCCATTATTAATAGTTGCATTAATTCCTGCATTATCACCATCTAAACATAGATAAACGGTATTGGTTAATCTTTTTATTAATTTAATCTGTTCACTTGTTAAAGAAGTTCCCATCGTTGCAATACAGTTTTTAACTCCAATTGTATAGGCTCTAATAACCGCCATAAAGCCTTCCATCAAAATAACAAACTTGACTTTTCGAACTTCTTCTTTGGCTCTTGCATAATTATAGATATTTTCACCCTTCTTAAAAATTGGAGTTTCTCTCGTATTTAAATATTTATTAACATTTTCTCCATTATAAATTCTTCCAGAAAATCCATTTACTTCCCCATTAATATTAGATAAAGGAAAAATTATTCTTTTTATATAGGAGTCATAATCATTAGTTGCTAATCCTAAATCATTTAATGTTTTTAAATCATACCCCTTTTTGGTTAATAGTTTAGTTAAAGAATCTCTACTTTGTAAAGCAAGACCTATTTGAAACTCTTTAATTGTTTCCATAGTAAGATGTCTTTTCTCTAAATACTCACGGGCTTTAGCTCCCTCACTTGATAAAAGATTATTTTGAAAGAATTTATTAGCTATATCATATATATCATAATAGATTTTATTTTTATCAGGTTTTACTTGAATTTTATCCCCAATATCCATTCCTATTTCATTTGCAAGTCTTAGAACTGCTTCTTTAAAATTTATATTATGAAACTTCATTAAAAAGTTAAAAACATTCCCGGCTTCGCCACAGACAAAACACTTATAGATTTGTTTTTCCCTAGAAACACTTAAAGATGGATTATTATCATTATGAAAAGGACAAAGACCAAAGTAATTCTTACCTTTTTTTTCTAAAGTGATTTCTTGCCCAATAACTTCTACTATATCAACATTTTCGCGAATTTTTCTAATAGTATCATTATCAATTACTCCATGCATCTAATCACTTCCTTTAACTAATCTTTATTTTACCACGAAATTCTACAATTTAATAGGAAATTCTTTACTTTAATTAAAAAAAATAGTATAATGTTAAAGTTAGTTCTTATAACTGAAGAAGAAAGGAGGATTATTTTTTTATGAAATCGGAGTCGAAAACTCGATTTGTTATTTTAGGCGGATTAGGTGAAATCGGTAAAAATATGTATGCTTTAGAGCATGAAGACGAAATTATCATAATTGATGCTGGTATTTCTTTTGCAGAACTTACAATGTTAGGAATTGATTATGCTATCCCTGATTATTCTTATCTCCATGAAAATGCCAGTAAGATTAAGGCTCTTTTTATAACGCATGGTCATGAAGACCATATAGGAGCTATTCCTGTTTTACTTAGTAGTATTGATGTTAAAAATATCTATGCCCCTAATCAAGCAGTGGAACTTATCAAGTTAAAACTAAATGAAAAGAATATTCGATTTGATAATTTGTTTGCTTATAAAAGTGATGATGTTATTAAATTTAAACATTTTGAAGTTGATTTTTTTAGAACAACCCATTCTATTCCAGATTCTCATGGAATAAGAGTTAAAACTCCTAATGGGGTAGTTGTTACAACCGGAGATTTTAAATTTGATTTTACTCCAATTGGACCAATGGCTGATTTACATAAAATGGCAAGAATTGGTGAAGAAGGTGTTGACCTTCTAATAAGTGACTCGACTAATGCTTTAAATGATGGTATATCAAGAAGTGAATCTTCAGTCGATGCGGCTTTAAATGATATCTTTGATGATGAAAGAAACTCCAGAATTATCATAGCAACTTTTGCTTCTAATATATATAGGTTAAAACATATTGTTGAAACTTGTTATAAACATAATAGAAAAATTTGTATATTTGGAAGAAGTATGGAAGCAAATATTGATATTTCTATAAAGGGTGGCTATATAAATCATAAAGAATTATTTATTTCACCAGAAGAAGCCAATAATTTAAAACCAAAAGATGTTTGTATTCTTTGTACGGGAAGTCAAGGTGAACCTCTGGCTGCTTTATCAAGAATTGCCGACCTTGAACATAAGCATATAAAATTAAGACCAGATGATGTGGTAATTTTCTCATCTAGTCCTATTCCTGGGAATGGTTTAAGTATTTCAAGAACGATTAATAAATTATATTTACAAGGTGTTAAAGTTTATACAAATACAACTAATTCTAATATTCATACATCAGGTCATGCTAACAAAGAAGAATTAAAGTTAATGATAAGGTTATTGATGCCTAAATATATGTTACCATTCCATGGAGAATATAGGATGTTAAAGAGTCATGCTGATATTGCTAATATGTGTGGAGTTCCTAAAGAAAATATTTTTATCTTAGATAATGGAGATACTTTAGAACTTGACAAAGGTAAAATAACAATTGGTGAAAAAATTAAAATGGATGATATTTATATAGGTGGCTCAAGTGCTGGAGAGATTGCGGCTCAAGTAGTAAGAGACCGTAAAATCATGGCCAGTGATGGTATCTTAGTAATAGTTGCCAATATTGATATTCGAAATCGAAAATTATTAAGTAAACCAGTTGTTGTAACAAGAGGGTTCATTCAAGTAAATGAAAATGAACAATTAATTAAAATGTTAGAAATAAAATCTAGTTTACTAATTACTAACAAATTAAAAGAAAGTATGATTACTTTCCAAGATATAAAGAGTTTTATCCAAACAAATGTAAATTCTTACATTATTGAACTAACTGGACGAAAACCAATTATCTTACCAATTATACTAGATATTAAAAAGTAGAGATCACTTCCCTACTTTTTTTTATACTAATTACCTAAACTTAATTGATATGGATTACCTTGTTCTCCTGTACCTTCTATGATACTAATTTGGGATTTAAGATTAAGACTTGGGCGGACGCCATTAGAACGATTCACAATGACGTCGTTCACACCGCCATCACTATACCAGTAAGCCGCGTAGTTAACACCGCCTGAGGAGGGCGACAAGAACCACTCATAGTCTTCGTGGTTGGCAAAATTTAGCCAACTTGTTTCATATGCCTCATAGGAATACTCACCTAAAGTGGTTTCATTCCAATAACTACTATCCGCACTAAATCCGTAATCGCTTGGGTATAAAAGTGCGATGTTACCATTCCAACTTGCTTGATTTCCTGTCCAAATATCTCCTCCACTACACTCTTCGTACTCTTCTTCTACCATACTACAACTTGCACTTCCTCTTTCATGTTCATAGGATAAGGCTGTTGTATCATTATAATCGAAATTTCCTAAATAATATTTTGTCTCGGCTATCATATTTTTGGCATTATCATATAAAGAATTTAGATATCCTTTATCTTGCATCTCTTCTCCTTTTGAATTTAACCAATACTGAAGTCCCGCTTTTGTCCAATCATTATTTGAGTATTCGTCATCCTTATTCCAATAGGCTGCATTTTCTAAATATTTCATAAATTTGGCATTACTTAAAGGCAAGACTCTATATGATGGGACATCATTACGTTCAACTCTTTGTATCTCACCTTTTATATAATAATTTTTACCACCTACTACATAGGTTTCAGGAAATACTCCGGTTAATACTTCGTTTCTTACTATTTTTAAATGTTCTTCATTATTTTCATCTTTAAATACTCCAATTATTCTCCAGATTTCGCAATTATCTTCTGTTTGCTCCATTCCATCTTTGCAATTGAAATATACATAATTATTTACATTTGTTCCAGAATAACGATATTCTCTTATATCGCTACTTTCTTTTGTTGCTTTGGTATTTGTATTGGTTACTCCAACTACTCCACCTTTTTCACCTAATGTTTCTTTTACTATTTCAGTTCCTAATGGTTTATCTAATTCTTTAGGGGTAAAATCTCCACTTACTCCTACTTTTACGGATGCAAACGCGTCATTTGTCCAGGTTTCCATATCCATATCTGAATTTGCTGCATCATCTCCTGATCCTAGATGCATTTCACTTGATACCCACATATATAACTTATATGTTATCTTTGTATCTGTTCTTGTATTTGCTGCTATTGTATTTACCCAGATTTTTTTACCTTCTTTAAAATTTGAATACTTTCCTTCTTTTATTACTTCTGTTTCTTCTCCTTCTGGTAATTGTTCAGTTAATCTAAATCTTAAGAATTTATCCGGTATTCTTGTCTTTCTTCCCTCTGGTTCTTCTCCCCATTTAATTACTATTTCATACCAAATTGGTTTTGTATATGTATTCTTTCCTTCTATTGTAAACTCAAATACTTGACTTGGATCATA
>CANRHS010000056.1 GCA_947630495.1 uncultured Bacilli bacterium
TTCTTTTAAATTTTACAAGTAAACTTTACATTTTCTGAATAAATTTATTTTTACCTTCTCATATAATATGGTATAATAAAGAAAAGTGGTGATTAGATGCGTGTAATTATAAGTGCTGGAGGAACTGGTGGTCATATATATCCAGCTTTAAGTATTATTTCAAAGATTAAAGAGAAAGAACCTGATAGTACTTTTCTTTATATTGGAACTAAAGATAGGATGGAAAGTAAGATTATTCCAAATGAAGGAATACCTTTTTTAGGAATTAATATGCAAGGATTAAGTAAGAATCCGTTTAAATCTTTAAAAAGTATTGCTTTGTTAATAAAGTCAATGGGAAAAATTAAGGAAGAAATAAAAAAGTTTAATCCTGATATTGTAATAGGAGTAGGGGGATATATTACGTTCCCAGTTATTTATAATGCCAAGAAACTAGGAATTAAAACTCTTATTCATGAACAAAACTCAATTGCAGGAAAAACCAATCGAATGCTTTCTAAATATGCTGATAAAATCGCGGTTAGTCTACCAGGAAGTTTAAAATATTTTCCAACTGAAAAAGCCGTATTTACAGGAAATCCCAGAAGTAGTGAAGCAGTTAAGGCCAAACCTATCAAGAAAGAAGAATTAGGATTTTCTAATAATTCAAAGTTAGTAATGATAGTCATGGGGTCGCTTGGTTCTATGACCATTAGTCAAGAATTAAAAGAAATAATACCTAAGTTTAAAGATAAAAACTATGAAGTTTTACTAATAACTGGTAATAATTATTATGAAGAATTTAAGAATTTTAATATAAAAAATGTAAAAATCGTACCTTTTTTAAATAATATGTTGCAAGTTTTACCAATTTGTGATTTAATAATAACTCGAGCAGGTGCATCAACGATTGCGGAGATAACGGCAATTGGATTACCCTCGATTTTAGTACCAAGTCCTTATGTTGCTAATAATCATCAATACTATAATGCGATGGAATTAGTTAATGCTAAGGCGAGTTTATTACTTGAAGAAAGTGAGTTTAAAACAGATAAACTTTTAGAAAATATTGATAAAGTTTTAAATAATCCTGAACTATATAAAGAAATGCATAAGGGCGCTTTATCTTTAGCAAATACTTCAAGTAGTGAACAAATATATCAGTTAATTTTAGAATTGGTAGGTAAGGCTTATGGAAAAGATAATAAATGAAATAATGGAGAAAAAAATTGGGGATGTTGAAGTCAACCATTCTCTAGCTAAATATACAACTTATAAAGTTGGAGGGAAAGCAAGAGCCATCGTTCATCCTAAAAATATTGATAAGTTAATTGAATTAATGGAAATATTAGGGGAAAATGATATTAAATACTTTGTTCTTGGAAATGGAAGTAATGTTCTTTTTAGTGATTATGATTATGAAGGTGTAATTATTAAATTAGATAATTTTGACAATATCGAGTTTTTAGATAATGAAATTGTTGTTGGAGCAGGGTATAGTTTAGTAAAGTTATCAAATGAAGCGGTCAAGATGGGGTTAGCTGGGCTTGAATTTGCATCAGGAATTCCCGGAACAGTTGGAGGAGCAACTTTCATGAATGCGGGTGCTTATAACTCGGATATGAAAAGTGTTATTAAAAGCGTAAAAGTCTTAACTCCTGATTTAAAAGTAATTAACTTAACCAATACAGAGATGAATTTTGCTTATCGCGATAGTTTTTTACAACACAACAAAGGCTACATCTGTTTAGAAGTAACTCTTAAACTTTGGCATGGAGATAAAGACACTTTAGAAGATATAATTAAAGATAGAAAACTAAAGAGAAAGAAAACGCAACCTCTTGAATACCCAAGTGCTGGTTCCGTATTTAGAAATCCTGATGGAATGTTTGCAGGTAAATTAATTGAAGATTTAGATTTAAAAGGATACCAAGTAGGAGGAGCCATGATAAGTAAAAAACATGCTAACTTTATAATTAATACAGGTTCGGCAACGGCTTCTGACATTAAAGAAATTGTTGATTATATTAAAGAAAAAGTATATCAAGAATATGGTATAAAACTAAGAGTTGAACAAAGACTCGTTAACTGGGATGATTAATATGCGAAGAAAAAAGAATAAAAAGAAGAAAATATTAAAGGTTTTAACAATCTTATTAATAATTGGAGGAATTGTATCTTATGTCTTTCTAATGCGAGTTAAAAATATTTATGTTTCAGGCAATATCCTTTTAACAGACCAAGAAATAATTGAACTTGCAGGCTTAGAAAATTATCCTAAGTTATTTAAAACAACAAGCTATAGTATGGAAAATAAAATTAAGGTAAATTCTTATGTTGAAGATGTAAAAGTTTCTAAAGATATATTTGGAAGTATTACAATTAAAGTTAAAGAATATAATTTACTATTAAAAAATGAACTTGATAATACAATGTATTTATCAAATTTAAAAACTTTACCATCCGATAATAATGTTGTAGGTATTCCAACTTTAATTAATTCCGTTGATAAAAAGATCTTAGAAAGTTTTCTTAAAAAATTAAATACAATAGATAGAACTATTTTAAGTCAAATCTCTGAGGTTAAATATGAACCTAATCAATATGATAAAGATTTATTCTTATTTTATATGACAGATGGTAATTATGTTTATATAACAACAACAAGACTTAATAATATTAATAAGTATGATGAAGCTTTAAAAGTTTTAGAAGGAAAGAAAGGTATTTTGTATCTTGATAGTGGAAATCATTTTCAAGTACTAGAATAATATCTTTTTTTTTGATATAATAACTATAAAGGTAGATGATTAAGATGTATGATATAAGTCTAGATAACTTTCAAGGGCCTATGGATTTACTACTTCATTTAATTAAGAGAAAGAAAATGAATATTTTAGATATTAAGTTAGAAGTAATAATAGATGAGTATTTAAATTATATAAGGCATATGGAAGAGATGAATTTAAATGTTGCTAGTAGTTATTTAGTTATGGCATCAGAATTAATTGAAATAAAGTCTCGAATGTTACTACCGGGAAGTGAAACAGAAGACGCGGAAGAAGACCCTAAAGAGAATTTAGTTAATAGATTAATTGAATATGAAAAATATAAAAGTATGGTACCAAAGTTTCGGGAACTTGAAGAAGAAAGAAATAATTATAAAACCAAAAGTCCAACGAGTATTTTAGAGTATAAAGAAAATGTCGAATATAAAAGTGAATTAACTATGGAAGATTTAGTAGAAGCATATAAAAAGTTTTTACAAAGAATAGAAGATGAAAGACCAATTACAACCAAAGTAACTAAAAAAGAAATCTCGGTTGATGATCAGATAAAAAGTATTAGGGAAAAATTACATAAAAGTAAAAAAATTGATTTTTTTGATTTATTCGAGGTTAAAGCCAAAGATTATGTAATTGCAACTTTTTTAGCAATTCTTGAAATGTCTTCAAAAAGAGAGATTAAAATTATGCAAGAGAATAATTTTTCTAATATTGTAGTAGAGGTGATAGAATGAACTTAAAAGGAGTTTTAGAAGGAATTTTATTTGTTGTAGGTGATGATGGAGCAACTTTAAATGAACTTATGGATATATTAGGACTAAAAAAGGAAGAGGTTTTAAACTTAATCTTAGAACTTAAAAGTGATTATGAAAAAGAGACTAGGGGAATTAGACTTAGTATTTTAGGAGATGCTTTTAAGTTAACAACTAAGAAAGAGCATAAAGAATATTATACTAAGTTACTTGAAAGTGATGATGCGAATACCTTGTCACCTTCAGCTATTGAAACTTTAGCTATCATTGCGTATAATGAACCAATCACAAGAGTTCAAGTTGATGAGATAAGAGGAGTAGGAACGGCTCCGATGATTAGAAAATTAGTTGCTAAAGGATTTTTAAAAGAAGTTGGAAAAAGTGATTTACCAGGACGTCCCATTTTATATCAGACAACAAGTGAGTTTTTAGATTATTTTAATATGGAATCAATTAAGGATTTACCTAAAATTGATGAAATTAAAGATGTAATTGATGATATTGATTTATATGAGTCAAAGTATACCGAAGAAGATGATACAGAGGTAATATAATTTTATCCACAAAAATGGGGATAAAAAAATTTTCAATAATTTGCTATTTAGACTAGATTTTAAATCATAATTTTAGTATAATAAGATAGAGGTGTGAGATGAAAGATAAAAAGAATTTAATGATTATGGGGATTGTTGGTTTAGTTTTAGTTATTTTAGTAGTTGCAATTTTTCTAATTAAAGGAAAAGACAAAGAAAAGAGTGTTGATACTAATAAGCAAAATGAGGCTGAAATAGTAAAAGGGCAGGAAGAAGTTACGAATGTAATTAAAGGTTATGTTGATGGTAATCTTGAAAAAATTAGAGAATATGCTAATAGTAATTCTAAGGTAGAATTTACAATTAAAGAATTAAAAGCAATTTTTAGTATTGATATTACTAAGTTTGATGAATTAAAATATGATTGTAGTCAAGATAGTACATTTATTAAGTTTAACAATGATTATCAAGACTATACAATTGTTCTTGGTTGTAGCGCTTTCTATATTGATTAAAAAAGTTCACAAAAAAAACATAATTCTCTCATTTTAAAAACATATAAGTTTAGTATACTTATAAATGAAAGGAGGGAATAAAATCGAAATTAAAATTATAGGAAGTGAAAGTCCCCTGGGACGAAAAGTAAAAAAGGAACTAAAAAATATTGCTAAAAAACAAAAACTTGATATTGATATACTTGAAATAAATGATGAAAATAATATACGAAAATATAAAGTACAAAAAACTCCTACCTTAGTTATAAATGATGAAATAAAATATGATGTTGAAGAAGTCAGTTATAATTTATTAAAAAGATTAGTCATATTTTGTTCATTGATTTAATTAAAGTGACTATTACGAATTTGATTGAATTTGTAATAGTCTTTTATTTGAAATAATAATAAAAAAAGACGTTTTACTGATTTAGTATTTCGTCTTTTGATTATTTCTAGTTGCTTTCTTTTTGTGCAAGATAATCGTTAATTATTTTTTCTACTTCAGAAGAAGTAAGAGAAGAATAATTAGAAATTTTTTCTAAAGATACATTGTCTTTATACATTTCTATAACTATTTCTTTTTTAGTATTAGCTGCTATTTCTTTATAAATTCCTTCTTGGATGCGTCTTTCTTCTTCTTCACGATTGTAGTATCTACTAACTAATTTTTGATCCCTACACATATTATCTGCACTCCTCCCATTTAACTTCTAACTTCATCACTCATTTCTACTTTGTTCATACACTTCATAATTTTTTAGTGTATATTGATAATGTTAATGAAATAAAAATATAATCTTAACTATTCAGTGTCGCTTTCTTTTTGTGCTAGATAATTGTTAATTATTTTTTCTACTTCAGAAGAAGTAAGAGAGTTAACATCTGCAATTTCTTCTAAAGAGAGTTTTTTTTGATTATACAATTTAATAACTATTTCTTTTTTAGTTCTAGAAGTTGCATTTTGATCTATCTCTTTATAAATACCTTCTTGGATGCGTCTTTCTTCTTCTTCCCGATTGTAGTATCTGCTAACTAATTTTTGATCCCTACACATATTATCTAGCACTCCTTCCATTTCCCTTCTAATTTCAGGACTCATTTCAACTTTGTTCATGCATCTCATGAAATCTTTCTTTTTATCCATTGATAATGCTGCTGAAATTAGAGTTAAATCTTTACTATAATTATCAATATTTTCCTCTTTGATGCCTTTATTGTACCATAATTGATAACATTTTGCAATATCAATATTTAAAATTCTGCTTTTTTCAGTTAAAACATCACCATAAATATTACGATACATATATTCATCAAATATTAATCCTCTTTTATTTAAAGAAAAGTTATTGAAATTAACTAAAAGATTATTAGGAAGATTACTATAGCCTTCACTTTCTGGAAAAGCATTTGCTATCATGTCACTAAAATAAAAACTATCTCTATCAATTATCGTTTGAAAAGCACTACTTCTAATATTTACTTCAAGCATAATCTTATCAGTTATTATCTTATCTTTTTTAATTGATACTGCTATATCACATTCTGTTTTCTTTTCTCCTAATGTTAAATTCTGATTAGTAAGGGGTTCTAATTGAATTTTACTTTTGGATAAAGTCTCATATGGTATTTTTAATATCTTTGATAACAACATTGTTAAGATTCTCATATGTCTTTTATTTGCAAACATAAGTTTAAATGCTTCGTCATATGATAAGGGAACTATCTCTCCAGGTGCTAAACTTGCCTTTTTCTCTCGCATATTAACTGCCATTTTTTCTCCTTTCTAGATTTTCTAAACAAATTAATTATTATTAATTGTCCCTTGACTTAATATTTCACCTCAATTCCGGTGTTTAGATCCTCCTATATATAATATACACGGAAAAAAATGCATTTTAACACGATTTTATGAAAAAATTTTTATCCTTATTTTATAAGGGTTTAAGGCATATAAAAAGGTGAAGTTTCTTCACCTTTTTTAAAACAATACAAATTTAATACACATTTTTACTTCTTTTTATGTGGTTTTTCAGGTCCTTCTTTTGGACTGGGAGCATCACTCCTTAATAAGTCACGAATTTCTTCAAGAAGAATAACTTCTTCTCTTTTAGGTGGAAGAGGTGCTTCTTCTTTCTTCTTATGAGATAACTTTTGAAATACCTGAATCATTACAAATATAGATAGTGCAATTATCAAGAAGTTAATTATATTTTGAATAAAATTACCTACCATAATAGATGATGTTTTATAAGTAATTTTAAGACCTGTAAAATCAATTCCTCCAATTATAATACCAACTAAAGGCATGATAACATCATTTACTAAACTAGTTACAATCGCATTAAAAGCATTTCCAATTACAACGGCAATGGCTAAATCTAGGACATTACCTTTACTAATAAACTCTTTAAAATCATGAATAAATTTTTTCATCAAAACCTCCTACTTTGTTCCAAATATTCTGTCTCCTGCATCTCCAAGACCTGGTACAATATAACCATTTTCATTTAATTTTTGATCAACATAAGCGGTATAAAGTTCAACATCAGGATGATCCTTTTTAATTTTTTCAAGACCAACTGGGGCTGAAATAATAGATAAGAATTTAATTTTCTTAACTCCCCTTTTCTTAAGCATTTCAATAGCTGCTGAACCAGATCCCCCGGTTGCAAGCATTGGGTCTAAGATAATAACTGTTTTCGCTTCAACATTCTTAGGTAACTTGCAATAATACTCAACGGGTTCAAGCGTTTCTTCATTTCTAAATAAACCAATATGACCAATTTTAGCATTAGGCATTAATCTTAATACGCCATCAACCATTCCCATACCTGCTCTTAAAATAGGTACAAACGCGTAATTATTTTCATCAATTTGTTTTCCAATCGTCTCTGTAATTGGAGTTTTAATATTAACATCATGTAAAGGTGCATCCTTTAAAGCCTCATAGCATAACATCATGCCAATTTCATTAATTAACTCTCGAAACTCTTTCGTTCCTGTCTTTTCATCTCTTAAGATAGAGATTTTATGTTCAATCATTGGATGTTTTAAGATTATTTCTTCCATATATAATTCCTCCTAAATCTTTAAAATGATAGTACCATATTTTTAAATAAAATTCAATAATAATTTAAAAAAAAGAATATTTATTATTATATAAATACTCTCTAATTAAACTATCTCTTTTTAGAACTAGAAACTTCTTTAGAACTTTCCAATTTTCTTTCAACATTATTAACTATTGTCTTATAAGTATATTCTTTATTTTTAAAGAGTCCTGCAACCGGATCTGGTTTAATTCCTTCAAAACTTAAATTAACACTACTACTAATTTCTAAGTTAGAATCAGGATAAAAGTAGAAATTATCTCTCTCACCTTCTCTATGTTCAAAAGCTAAAACTAAATTATCATAATGATAAATAAACTCTTGATAAGGAAAATTAATATCTAATCCTTCTCCATCATCATTCTTGAACTTTAAAACTTTATCTCCTACATACTTACCCTTACTAATAAACTCTTTTAAACTTAGATAATTACTAGTAAAATAATCAAGTGCTACATCAATATCCTCATTAGCCATAGTACTATATAAAGTAATCTCTATATCCTTATTCTTAACAATTACTATATCACCTGTTAGTCTATTTATATAAATAGGTAAATCCATCTCAGTAATACTTGACTTAACTTCATCCTTTAAAGAACTAATTCTTCCTAAATCATTCTTAAATCTATCTAAGATACTTCTTGTATTCTTTAAATTTTCTTCAATTTCTTTTATTTTTTGATCTTCATCCATATTTCTTACCCTCACTTACTATAATAAGTATAGCATTAAGATCACCTAAAGTCAATCATAAATGTAAAGTTTACATTTTATTTAAAATGTGCTAAAATAATACTTGGAAGTGGTTAAATGAAAAAATTTTTTAAAAAAATAATTAAAAATATTAAAAAAATATTTGATAAAGAATATAAAATTAAAGTAAAAAATACATTCTTTTATAACTTTATCTATTTAACATTTATAATCTTTTTAATTGAAATGCTTTTTAAAATAGTTAGTAATCAAAATATCTTTGATATATCTAGTATGCGTATTTTAATGGGATTAATTTGTCTTAATACAGTTATTAGTTATATAGAATTATTTATTAAACAAAAATATGTTGAAAAGATTAACTTTATTATTATAATAATTTTATCAATCTATAATTTATTACAAGCCGGTTTTAATAACTTCTTAGGAGTTTATATT
>CANRHS010000057.1 GCA_947630495.1 uncultured Bacilli bacterium
CAAAACTTGTCAAGAAAAAAAGATAAGTTTTTTCAAAAAATTACCTTTTTTCATTTATAGGCTGTGAATAGTAACTAAAAATATACACATAGGTCTATAATTAGCATTTTGGTATGTAGAAAGGACAATATTTTTTTGTTTCGCTAGTTTATAATTCGGAAATTTTATGTTAAAATATAAACCAAGAGAGGTGGATTATGAATAATATTATAGGAGAGAATTTAAAAAGAATAAGATTATTAAAAAATTTATCACTTAAAGAAGCTGGAAAACTTTTTAATATGTCAAATACTATGATTATGAAATATGAACAAGGAAAAGCAATACCTGATTCTACTAAATTAATTGAATTTGCTGAAGGATATCATGTTAAGGCTACTGATATTTTGGAACACTACTCAGAGGTTAAAATGCAATTTACTAATTTTCGAAAAAGAAAAAGTTTAACTGGTAATAAATTAGAATTACTAAAAGATTTAATTCAAAGAGAAGTTTCTAAATATATTGAAGTTATGAAATTAAATAATTTAACTTTACCTAAAATAAATCTTGAAACTTATGTCTGTGATAGTTTAGAAACAGCTGAAGAAGCTTCAAGGAAATTCCGAGAAAATATAATTAAAATTTCTAATATTTTACCAATATCTGATTTAACTAGTATATTAGAAAATTTAGGTATTTTAATTGTTCCATTAAAAAATTTAGATGAGAGATTTAAATCTTTTGATGGCTTAAGTGAAATTGTTGAAGGAATTCCAGTTATTGTTTTACCTGATAATGTTGTTGATGGAGCAAGACAAAGATTCACTATTGCACATGAACTTGCCCATTTAGTTTTAAGATTTAAAGATACTACTCTTGATATTGAAAAATTATGTAATAGATTTGCTAGTAGTCTTTTGATGCCTAAAGAAGTTATCATTCATGAATTTGGATTAAAACGAGATAAAATAAGTTTCTTTGAACTAGTAGCCTTTAAAAATGAATACAAAGTAAGTATTCACTCTATTGTTTATAGGCTTCATGATTTAGGCATTATTTCAAATTATTTATACAAAAATATGTATATTAAAATAAATAAAACAATAGGTAAAAATGATGAAAGTCCTATTGCTAAAGAAGTATCATATCAATTTAGAAAGATTGTTCATAAGTTAAAAATAGATAATATTATTAGTTTAGATAAAGCATTAGAATTATTAGGAATATCTCATGATGAATATAAGAAAGAAGAAAAATATTGTTGAAGAATTAAATGAAGACTTAGTTGCTGCCTAAGTCTTTTATATACCAACAGTATTCTTATTTAATTCTAAATATTTTAAATAAGTTTCATTAAAAGTATTATATAACATAATATCCCGACCTTTAATAATATCTATTACTTTATTATTTAAATTTAATAAATAAATATCATTAAGATAAGAAGTTAATCTTTTTTCTTGGAAAGATGTTTCTAAATAAGATTTTAAGTTTAAAATTAAATCATTTATCATAGTCTTAGAATTATCTATTAGATCTATTTCTAAATCTTTCGTTTTATTATCTATCTTTTCTTTATAAACACTTATTTCTAAATTAGTATCTAAAGATTCCTTTATTTTCTCTTTCTTTGTAGTTAAAAGACCTATTAAAGATTCATAATAAATCCTTATAAACTCCTCTACTTTTTCTTTTATTTCTTTTTCATCTTTAAAACTTTCAACTATTTCAATAGTTTTTTTAAATAAATTTTCTTCTTGTGTTTTTAATAAATTTTCAAGTGTCAATACTAGAACTTCTAAGTTATTATCAAGATCAATGTTTAGTTTGTTTAAATAAATTTCTTTGTTTTTTACTTCTAACTGCTTTTTAATATCTTCTTCGTTCATATTTAACCCTTTCTATTTTTTAATACAATAATATAATATCAGGTTTACAGCATTTTGTCAAATGGTAATTCTTTACATGATATGCAGTAATATTAAAAAAAATAACTTTAAGTTGTACTTAAAATTATTTATTATCAATTAAAACTTATTTTAATATATCATTAAAAGTTCATCAATATCACAATATCCTTTATATTTTTCAGAATTTTTTTGAATTTTGTTTGCTTCTTTTAGGGCCTTAATTAGTTTTTTATTTGTTTTTTTTATTTATATTATTAGACTTTGGACTAACTTTCATAATTCACCTATTAAAATTATTTCTCACTTATTTTATAAGCCATTAAGAAGCCACCCATGAAGAGAATAAAGGCAATTATTACTTCTAAAAAATGTAATGAACCTCCCATTAAAGGTTTTATAATGGCAATAATTGAAGCTAGGACAAAACCTAGAACTCCAAAGTACGTTTTAACTTCATATTTCTTTAATAAAAATTCAATTAACTTAGCAACTAAAACGGCTCCAACTAAAATACCTATTCCAAATACTCCAAGAATAACTATATTACTTCCAAGTAAACTAAAGTCTGTTATACTACTAACTGTATCAATAATTGGTTTATAATAACCTAATAGCATTAAAACAAATGAACCACTGATACCTGGAATAATCATGGTAGATGCAGCAATCATTCCAACTAGGAATAACATTAAGTACCCACCTACTCCTAAATTAGCAAAACTTGCAACATGATCGCCACTACTTAAGAAAGCAAAAACAGTAACTAAACCAAAAGTTAAAGCAAAAACTAACCAGTTACTTACGTTTTTCTTTTTTATTTTAACTTTTTTCCATAACATAGGTAGTCCTCCTAGAATTAAACCTAAGAAGAATATGGTTGTTGCAAATGGGAACTTATCTAGGCTAAATCCTATTAATTTACTAAATAGTAAAACGGCTATTCCTAAACCTATACCAAATGGTATTATAAATTTTAGATTTTCTTTAAAGTTTTTAAAGAAATGACTTATTATATTTATTATCTTTTCATATATTCCTAAAGTAATCATTAAGGTACCACCGCTTACTCCGGGAATTACATTGGCAAGACCAACTATCATGCCTTTTAAAACTAACATTATATTTTCTTTCATACATTCTCCTTTTAATTATATTAATATCATATCACACTTTTTCATTTTTTGCATCATTTAATAAATCAACTAAATAATAAATTGGATGTTTATCTAATCCTTTTAAATTTAAAGTTATATGTAATCTTAAATTATGATAACTAAAACTAAAGTTACGAGTAATACTATAGGCTTTCATGAATAATTCTTCGCCATCAATTTCTTTTGATGCATCAATTGAATAGACTAGTTCCATTTTGTCTTTACTGCTTATAACTTCTTCTATTCCTTTATCTTTAGCAAGTTTTTCAAACCACTCTTGATACATATAAGTAAGGATTTCTTCACTTGGTTCACCGAATCTATCTGTAAATTCTTCTTTAACACTTAAAAGTTTTGGATAACTATCAATGGTATTAATAAGTTTATGAATTTCAATTTTTAATTCACTTTCTTTAGCATATTTATCATCAATATGGGTTGAGACATTGATTAGTGGTTTCTCATCTTTTACCTCTTCTTCTTTAGTTTCAATTCCTTGAAGTTTCTTTATTTCATCATTTAAAATCTTTAAGTATAAATCAATTCCCATTGTGTCAATGAACCCGGCTTGTTCACTTCCTAAGATATCTCCAGCTCCTCTTATTGATAAATCACGACTAGCTATAGCATAGCCACTTCCAAGTTCCGTGAACTCTTTTAAAACATTTAATCTTTTAACGGAAGCTTCTCCTAAAACTTTATGTTCTGGATACATCAAATAAGCATAGGCAACTTTATTGCTTCTTCCTACTCTTCCTCTTATTTGATATAACTGAGCAAGTCCAAATCTATCTGCATCAAGAACAATTAGGGTGTTCGCGTTTGCAATATCAATCCCGGTTTCAATTATCGTTGTTGATAATAAGATATCATATTCATGATTAATAAACTTAAGCATTCTATTTTCAAGTTCAATTTTGGATAACTGCCCATGAGCAACGACAATTCTTGCGTTTGGCACTAGTTTTTGAATTTCTATCATCTTGCTTTCAATAGTTTCAACTCGATTATATAAAATGAATACTTGTCCATCTCTTACTAATTCTTTATTAATGGCATCTTTTATTAATTGTTCTTGTTCATAGACAACATAAGTTTGAATTGGATATCTATTAACCGGTGGAGTCTTAATAACTGATAAAGACCTAATTCCAACCACTGACATTTGAAGAGTTCTGGGAATTGGGGTTGCAGTTAAAGTTAAAACATCAACATTAGATTTATATTCCTTTAATTTTTCTTTATGCTTAACTCCAAATCTTTGTTCTTCATCAATTACTAGTAAACCTAAGTCACGAGGCTTGATATCATCACTTAATAATCTATGAGTTCCAATTACAATATCAATAGTACCTTCTTTTAATTCTTCTATTATTTCATGAGACTTTCTTGATGTTGTAAATCTATTTAATAATTCAATTTTAACTGGGAAATTTTTAAATCTATCTAAAGCATTTTGATATTGTTGATTAGAAAGAATAGTCGTTGGACAAAGATATAAAACTTGTTTACCATCATAGACTGCCTTAAACATTGCCCGAAAAGCTACTTCCGTTTTACCAAATCCAACATCCCCACATAAAAGTCTATCCATCGGCTTCTCTGCTTCCATATCCTTTTTTATTTCTTCAAACGCGGTTAACTGGTCTAAGGTTGGCTCATACATAAACTCATTATAAAACTCTTCATGATACTTTGTATCAGGAGAAAAAGCAAATCCTTTTTGCATTTCCCGTTCGGCATAAAGTCTAATTAACTTATCAGCAATATCATGAACCTTACTAATAATTCTTTGTTTATTCTTACGCCATTCTAAACTTCCTAATCCATTAATCTTGGGAGTAACTCCTTCTTTACCAGAATATTTACTAATTAAATCAATCTTCTCAACTGGAATATATAACTTATCTTCTCCCTTATAAAGAATTTCTAAATAATCTTTCTCTAAGGAATTAACTTTTAAAGTTTTAATACCATTATAAATACCAATTCCATTTATACTATGAACAATATAATCTCCAACTTCTAATTTATTTATATTACTAATCTTGGTTGCATATTTAAACTTTGTTTTATATTTCTTCTTGGTAACTGAAACATTAAATAAATCTTTATCAGTTAATAAAACTATATCTTGATAGACAAATCCTCTTGGAAAATCAAATTCAACGATATTGACTAAGTTATTCTTGATATTCGAAAAATTAGTTAAAACATAAGGAACTTCTAAATACTTTGTAAAGTTCTTTATTTGATATGGTTTAAGACAAACAATTATTAGTTTATTAAGACCTAACATATCTCTTAAATAAGTATTAATAATATCAATGTTTTCATGGAATTTCGGAGCTGTTTTAATATTTAAATCATGATACTCCTTAAATTCATGATTAGGAATTAAGTTATCAATACTTAAGTAATGTAAGACTTTATTTTTATCTAAAATATCAAGAGAGTGCATATAAGAACCTTTATAGTTTAAATCATTCTCTTTATAAGTCTTAACTTCATCCTGCATTTTGTTATAAATATTTGTAAGCATTGTATAGTCTTTAACAACAACAATTGGATTATCTAAGTAATCTTCGATATTTCTAACATCATGTAAATATTTAGGCAAGTACTTTTGCTTTCTTTCAGTCTCATCTAAATTACTATAATTATCTAATAAAAACTCTGTATAAGGGTAAATCGTTATTTCCTTAATTTCTTTAATTGACTTTTGAGTTTCTTCATCAAATATTCTAATTGAGTCTATTAGGTCTCCAAAGAATTCAAATCTAACTGGATGGTCACTGGCAACAGGAAATACATCTATAATAAAACCTCTTACTCCAACTTCACCAGTTGTTGTTACTAAAGTCTCTCTTTTATACCCAAGATTATAAAGTTTTTCGACTAAGTCTTGAGGATCAATAGTATCATTTAATTTTATTTTTAAAACATTATCTTGATAAACTTTCTTACTTGGTAAATATCTTAAATAACCCATTAAATGTGTAATAACAATTCTTTTTTTACTATTTAAAAGTTCATTTAAAGTTTCCAGTCTGGTAACCATCAAATCTGGACTAATACTAATAGCTTCACTGGTTAGAAAATCATCCATTGGAAAGAATAAAGAATCAGGATTTAAACTTGTCATGATATTAAGTAAGTTACTTGCATCTGTTAAAGTTGGAGTAACTATTAAAATACTTCTATCTTCTTGCTTCAATAAATTATTCAAGTATAGGCAAAAAGACTCATCAGTCATCCCTGATAAGCCAAGATTATCTTTATATTTAATATTAAATAAATCAAATAAATTATTCACCTATATCTCTCCTATTATATCTTGCCATTAAATCATTAAATGGTATTTTAAAATAATCATCTAATAACTTTATTATTATACTTTCTAATTTATTTAAAACTTCTTCTTCCTCTTTATTAAATTTACCTAATACATAATCTTTAGTATCATAATCTTTATTTTTAGATATTCCTATCTTTAATCTTTTAAAGTTCTCACTCTTTAGATTCTCAATTGTATTCTTAATACCATTATGTCCACCTGATGAACCATTTCCTTTTAATTTAATTCTTCCTATATCCATATCTAAATCATCATGAATTATTAAGATATCTTCTATTTTTATTTTATAATAATCCATATACTTTCTAATAACTTCACCTGATAAATTCATATATGATAAAGGTTTTAAAAAGATAACATCTTGATTATTATAAGTAGTTTTTAAATATAAACCATTAAATTTTTCTTTAAAATTACCTAGATTCTTTTCTTTAACAAACAAGTCTAGATACCGAAATCCTATATTATGTCTCGTATTTTGATATTCTAAGCCAGGATTTCCTAGTCCAACTATTAATAACATTTTATCACCTTCTTTAGATGTCTTTTTAATACTATCTTATTTTAAATTATTTTTTTAAATCTCTATTATTTAACCTTTCTAATTCATATTCCTGTAATTTTTTTTCAACATAATTACCATATCTTTCATGAATATAAGCAATTATTTTTTCTTGCTGTGCTTTTAAGGTGTCTTTTGTTAAATATGAATCATTTATATTAAGAATAGCATTTATATAATCAAAGTATGCTCTATTTGCTCTTTCTAAATCTTCGTTAGTATGATATTCTTTACCATCCTTACCAATATAAGAAATCATAGAATCTTGTCTAGTAGTATCAACTTTCATGCTATCCCAATATCTTTTATTTGCTGCTCTTACTTCATCCATTGTTGAATACTCTCGACCATCATCACCTTTATAACATAATCCTTTATAATAATCAGTACTAGCATCGATTTTTTTAAGATCATTCAATATTATTTTTTCGTTTGACATAAATATTCCTCCCTACATATACATTATAGCAAATTTTTATATTTTCAGCAAACTTTTGGTGCATATTTTTTTAAAACTTTTATCCTAATTTGACAAAATATCATAAATGTGGTATAATAACAGTCATAAAAAGAGGGGTTTAGGTATGGAAAATAATTTAATTAATGATTTAAGAAATTATATAATAAATGCAATTAAAGATGGTAAAGTAATTGAAAAAGAAACAATCTTTGATTTAATTAATATAATAAAAACTTATTATAGTTTAGATAGTTATATTAGAAAAATTAAAATTGACAGCAGCGAAACTAGAAATATGGGTGATTATTATAAAGGACAACTTACTATCTGTCTTAATGCTTTAAAAAATAATATAAATGAAGAAGCTTTCTTATTAGATTTAAAAAGGAATGATATTACTTATTTTCTTTATTATGAAGTTTTAGCTACTATATTACATGAAGTTGAACATGCTAATCAAGAAATGATATTCTTTTCTTGTAATGATGATATTGAAAGTTTAATTATTAAAAATGCTTATGGTATAGATATTCCTAAATTATTAAATAAAGGTATTAGCCATGAAGAAATCAATAAATTATGTAAAAAAGGAAAAAGATATTACACCCAAAATTATGACTTATCTCCAATCGAAAGACTTGCTGATGTTAAAGCATTCAGAATGGCAATTGAAGTATTTAATTTTAATAGTGATGATATCTCTTTAATGCATATTCGTAACTTTGCTATTTCTAATTTGTGGGATGCATATATGCGTAGTTACGAAAATCACTTAAATCCTACAGAAACTTTTATTCAAGGATATAATCCTTATGGAGACTTAGAAAAAATTCAGGCTATAGTAAAGTATTTACCGTTTGCCAAAAGATTTTTGTATGGACTTGAAATAAGTGAAAAAGAACATGAATATATAGAAGAAAAAGCTAATAAAATATTTGATAAAATTTAAAAAGCATTCAAACTTTTAAAATTGAGTGCTTTTCTATATTTGGTGAAGTAGACAAGTAAATGCAACTCGCAAAATGTTGATATATATTAGAAACCTAAATACAATGAAAAAATCGAGT
>CANRHS010000058.1 GCA_947630495.1 uncultured Bacilli bacterium
TTTAATCGAGATGGACAACTAATCAACTTTTTAAATCTCGATTTGTTTTAGAACATCTATATTTTATAAATATACATTACTAGTATAAGTAAATTATTTTAAATAATTAGACTAAATTATGGTTAATTAAGAATAACACTTCCCCTATCAAAAACCAATATTTGATAGGGGAAGTATCGCTATTTTTCACATATAAAAATAAAAACTTCACATAATATAAAAGGGTGATAAAAATGAAAAAAAGTCAAAACAAGAATCAAAATAATGTTTCAAACAGATCTAACAATAACTACAGCAACAAAATGAATTCTCGTAATGAAACTAATGAACTAAGTAATAGTTCTAAAAACAATGATTCATGCAATAAGTCAGAGCAAAGTATAACTGATAAATTTAATTCAGATTGTGAATAGTCACATTATTACTACTCAACTCCCCCACTCTTTTCTCTAAATACTTATTGAATTCTAGAACAAGATTTATACTGCTAAACTTAAAGTTTTTAAGAGCATATTCTCCAACTTGATTATTCATCTTATTGATAATGCTTAAATCATTATATAAAATATTTAAGGCCTCCTTAGCAGTATAATCTTGACTAGATATTTGTTTTAACGTTGAAATATTCTTTAAATCATCTAAATTAGTAATAGGATTACCACCTATTTTTTTTATTAAAGAACCTAAATTTAAGTAAAAACGTTCGATATTAGATATATCATTATATAAATCTTTAATTATAAGACTACTCCCCTCTCCTTTTAAATTAAAATATAAAGTAGTAGCATTGGTTTTTAAAATAAATATATTCGTTAAATACTGATTTAACATATCAGCAAAATTAAAGTTAATAAAAAGCACCTCCATAATAATATATGAGAAATGCCTATAAAAGTTTATTTTAATTTATCTAAGAAGCTAGTACCCATCCAAGGTTTTTCAAGTTCAAAGTTATCGGTGATTGTTGCTCCTACATCAGCAAAAGTTTCTAGGACATTTAATTGATGAGGATCTTTGAAAAGTCTAGAATAGATTATAACTGGAACATTTTCTCTAGTATGAGAAAAACCAGGCATAGTAGGATCACATCCATGATCGGCCGTTATTATTAATAAATCATCGATATTTAATTTATTTAAAATAATTGGAACTTCAACATCTAATTCTTCAATAGCCTTAGCATATCCCTTAACATCTCTGGCGTGACCATATAAGGTATCAAAATCACCTAGATTAAGATAACACAATCCTTCAAAACTCTTATCCATGATATCTGTTAATTTATTAATACCTTCTTGATTATTACCGGATTTGATTATCTTTGTAATTCCATGTCCATTATAGATATCATGAACTTTACCAATCGAAATTACTTGTAAATCAGCTTCTTTTAAAATATCTAAAACACTTTTATTTGGTGGAGTTAAGGTATAAATTCGAGAGTTTCCGGTAAGAGTATAATTACCACTTTCTCCGGTAAATGGTCTTACGACAACTCGGCCTATTTTCCATTCTTCACGTTTAGTTATTTCACGAATTATTTCAGCATATTGATATAAATCATTAATCGGAATTACATCTTCATGAGCTGCTATTTCTAAGTTAGAATCACAGGTAGTATAAATAATCAAAGAACCTGTCTCTTTATGTCTATCACCAAGTTTATTAATTATTTCAATTGGATTACCAACAATATTACCAATGATACCACGTTTAACATTATTAGCAATATTTTCTAACATTTCTCTTGGAAAGGCATTTTCTGAAAATAACTTATATGATTGATTAGAGTTATCAATTCCCATAAGTTCATAACCACCGGATAGTGAATCTTTGCCTTTATTTTTAGGTCTTGCAATTGTATAATAAGCTTCGCTTTCTTTATTATTCATTATTAAGGTGTTTAAGAAACCTAATTTTTCTAAGTTAGGAATAAATAAATCATAATTAGCAACTATATTACCTAAAGTATTAGCCCCTTTATCTCCATAATTTGCGGCATCAACTGCTTCCCCTACTCCTAGTGAATCAAGTACTATTAAAAATATTCTTTTAAATCTCATTTTAATCCTCTTTCCTTATATTATATTTTATGTAATCATCTTTTATCTTATTATTGACAACATGTGTATAGATACTAGTGGTTGCTATATCTTCATGTCCAAGTAAAGTCTGAATACTTTTTAAATCTGCTCCATTATTAAGTAAATCGGTTGCAAAAGTATGTCTTAAGGTATGCGGTGTTGCATGAGTTTTGATATCTTTATCTTCCAAGATATTTTTTAAGATAAAATTAAAACCTTGTCTTGATATTCCTTTTCCATGATTATTTAAAAATAATTTTTCCGTATCTCCATTTTGTCTTTTTAATAAACTATTTCTTACTTCTAAATAATTTAGTAAAGCCTCTTTCGCATAAGGATTTAATGGAACAATTCTTTCTTTACTTCCTTTTCCTTCAATTAAAATTATATCATTTTCAAAGTCAACACTATAAATTGATAAATTAACAAGTTCGGAAACTCTCAAACCATCTCCATACATTAACTCAAGCATTGCTTTATCACGATACTTAAAAGCGTTATCTAATTGAACGTCTAAAACCTTAGAGATTTCATCTTCTTGTAAAACAGTTGGCAAGTATTTTCCTAATTTAATTGAAGTAAAGTTTTCCATGATATTATTTTCTACTTTTTTCGTTTTAAATAAATATTTATGTAATTCTCTAATTGATGTTGTATGACGAGCAATTGTTCTTGATTTTAAACCATTTTTACCTAAATTTTTAAGGTATTCGTTAACCATTTTTAAAGTAATATTATTAAAATCATTTATCTTTTTTTGAACTATATATTTACCATATGAATCAAGATCATCTAAATAATTATCATATGTATTAACTGATAATTTTTTTTCAGTTTTTATATAAGTTAGATAATCATTAATTATATCATCAATTTCAATATTACCAGTATCTATTATTTTCTTTTTCATAACATCACATATAAATTATAGCACATAAATCTATTTTTTCAAATAATATTCGAGTATTTTTTCATCTCGTTTTACCATGAATAAACTTTTATATAAACTATCATACTTAGAGCCTTTTAAATTATTAAAACAATTTTTAACTAATTGATAAGCATCTTCTACCGAAGTCCAAATAAGTCTTGCTCCTTCATCAGTTTCTTTTTTAGTTAAATGTAACTTTTTAGTATTTTCTAGAACTTGACATTCATAAATATAAGATATTTGTTTAAAATTAGTTGAACTCTTTTCTTCGATTGTAATACCAAGATAATTAATATCTTTTATAGTACAACCGGTTTCTTCTAAAAGTTCTCGTTTCAAGGCTTCAATTTTATCTTCTTCAGTTTCAATACCGCCACCAGGAAGTTTATATTCATTCTTTAAACTTTTATTAAATATAGCAATTTCTCCTTTAACATTCTTTAGGATAGCACGAGCGGCATATCTTGTATCTGTTGGATTAAAAGGTTTATTTTTTAATCCTACATCTTCATTTCTAATAATTGCAATTACATTTTCTTTATCCATATTACTCTCCATTTCTTACATTTATTATACTATTTTTAAAGAAAAATAGCAAATTTTGTTTGATTATTTCATATATTTATGGTATCATACCAAAGGAAGGAATGATAGAATGGAGAAAATAGCAATTATTTCAGATATACATGGTAATTTAGAAGCCTTAAAGGCTGTTTTTAATGATATTGAAAATCGTGGAATTAAAAGAATTTTTTGTCTTGGTGATATTGTTTCTAAAGGTGCTAATTCTAGTTTATGTTTAGAGTTAGTCAGAGAAAAATGCGAAGTTATTATTAAAGGCAATAACGATCAATTTATTGCTAAAGATAGAAGTCATGATGAAATGACTGAACTAGATAAGAAAAGACTTAATTGGAATCAATCAATGCTAACAAATGAACAACGAGAGTTTTTAAAAATCTTCCATTTTGTTATGAATTTTATATGAGTGGGAGTCTCATTCGTTTATTTCATGCTAGCCCTAAACTTATCTATGATTTTGTTGGAGATTTAGATTCTATTGAAAATAAAAGAAGTTTATTCATGCCAAGTGAGAACACGATATCACAGGAAATGGCTGATATTGTAATCTATGGGCATATTCATATTCAATGTTCTGATAATTTATATAATAGAATAAGAATCAATGCGGGAAGTGTTGGAAATGCGTTAGATTTTATTAGAAATAAAAAGTATGATGCTAATGTCATGCAAACAACGCGTGCTAACTATGTTATCATTGAAGGAGAATATGGAGAAAAAGATAAAGTTGGAAGTTTTTCTTATCAATTTGTAAAGATTCCTTATAATATTGATAAAGAATTAGATATGAATAAAAATAATATTGAACGTGACTCTTATATTCATGAATTAAAAGAAGGAAAATACAGAGATATGAAAAGAGTTATCAAAACATTTGAAGATAGACACATTGATATATCAAAGGTTTAATGATAAAATATTTAATGAGGTGATATGATGAATAAACCATTAGCTATAGAACTTAGACCTAATTCTTTAAAGGAATGTTTAGGTCAAAAACACTTAATTGGAGAAGATAAAGTTCTTTCTAATTTAGTTAAAAATAAAAAGATATTTTCAATGATTTTATATGGAAAGCCTGGAATTGGTAAAACTAGTATTGCAATTAGTCTAGTTCAAGATTTAGGAATTAGATATCGTATGCTAAATGCAACTATTAATGATAAACATGATTTTCAAGTAGTATTTGAAGAAGCTAAAGTTTATGATGGTTTAGTTTTAATCTTAGATGAAATACATAGGTTAAATAAAGATAAACAAGATTTATTGTTACCTCAAGTTGAAAGTGGTTTAATAACATTAATTGGAATGACTACCAGTAACCCATTTCATAGTATAAATCCTGCAATTAGAAGTCGTTGTCATTTGTTTGAACTTCATCCACTTGAAGAAGATGATATCAAAGAAGGTATCAAGAATTGTGTTAAAAAAAAGATTTTACCTAACTTAAAAATCAAAGATGATGCCATTAATTATATAGCAAATGTTTCAGGAAGTGACCTTAGATATGCTTATAATTTATTGGAACTTGCCTACTACTCTAAGGGAGATGGGAATATTACTTTAGATTTTTTAAAGAGTATTGATAATAAACACAGTTTCTTTCATGATAAAAATGAAGATGGGTATTATGATGTTTTAAGTGCTTTTCAAAAGTCCATTCGTGGAAGTGATGTTGATGCAAGTTTGCATTACCTAGGAAGAATGTTAAAAGCAGAAGATTTAGATAGTATTTTTAGAAGATTAACAGTTATTTGTTATGAAGATATTGGCCTAGCTAATCCTAGTATGGGGCCTAAAGTTATGGCAGCAATTAATGCCGCTGAGCGAGTTGGGTTGCCTGAGGCGATTATTCCTCTTTCAGATGTTGTAATTGAACTTGCTTTATCTCCGAAATCCAACAGTGGTGTTACAGCCATCAATAAAGTTTTAGCAGATATTGATACCGGAAGATGTGGTAACCCACCAGATCATATAAAAACAACGTCTCCAGATTATAAATACCCTCATGACTATCCAAATGCTTGGGTTAAGCAGCAATATTTACCTGATAATATAAAAAATAAAAAGTACTATATTCCTAAAGAAACTAGTAACTATGAACGAACTTTAAAACAAGTAAGAGATAAATTAGATAAATTGAAAAATGAATAGTTCTAAAATATAATAATAACTAATTTTTGACATTTTTTCCTGTCAAATTTTCTAAACTACTTGCTAAAATTCTTATTTCTTAATATAATTATAATGGAGGTAGTAAGTAATGAAAGTAAAAGTAGATTCAGACTTATGTATTAGTTGTGGCTTTTGCGTTGGTAATTGTCCTGAAGTATTTGAATTCAATGATGATGGAATAAGTCATGTAAAAGTAGATACTGTACCAAAAGAGTGTGAAGACTCTGTAAGAGAAGTAATCGATGGTGGATGCCCAACTGATGCTGTTAAAGAAGAAGAATAATTAAAAAATTGGATTTGTCTTAAACATTTCCAATTTTTTTACTGTCCCGTTTTAAAGATTTAATAAATTTTTTCTCATCATCACTTATTCTTCTGGAATCAACTATTTTACTTAAGGTTTTATTATAAATAAAATCATCTTCAATATTAACTATATAAATAAGTGTTTTTTCTTTATACTTAATATAGGAAGTTGCAACTAGCCAAGCAATAGCCATGCCTACATAATATTCTTTGGTTTTTAACTTTGTCACGACTTCTAAAGTATTATCAATATAGGTATCATGTAAATAATAATCTAGTAATAAAACAATTCCCATTCTTTTAGACCATTTATTTTTAGTATGGGTTAATTTTCTAGCATACTTAAATCCTTCTTTAGGACTTTTTTTAAATAATTTTAAGTTAGATGCTGTTAAATCAACCTGAGCCCAAGTTTTTATTTTGGGTAAATAATTATTTAAATATTCTAATAAATCAGGAAAAGGAATTTTTAAAAATCCATAGATGAAACCTTCAATTAATACTAATTCATAAAGATCACTTGTATTAACACTTAAAAAACTTTGATAATCTCCCTTACTTATTTCTTTAGCAATATTTTTTAATATATTGGTTTTAACTCCAATTAAATTGTCATAGTCAATTATTTTGGCTTGAAATTCTTGATACTTTTTATCCTGTAAAGATTCTAAATATTTGATTAAGTCTTGATATTTAGCTTCATCCCAACTGTCTTTAAAATTCACTTTAAGGTCTCCAAGAAACTAGTCCCCATAGGAGAACTTAGGTTAAAGTTATCAAGAATCGTTGCTCCGATTGATGCAAAAGTATCTAAATCATCTAATCTTTTTGGTTCTTTAAAGTTTTTATTATAAATTAAAACTGGAGTTGTTTCACGGGTATGGTCAGTTCCTTTATAAGTTGGGTCATTCCCATGGTCAGCTGTTAAAATAAGTAGATCATCTTCATGAAGTTTACTCTTAATACTATCTATATTATTATCAACTTCAATTAAGGCTTTCATGTACCCGTCTGGATTTCTCCTATGTCCATATTTAGAATCAAAGTCATTTAAGTTTGCAAAGCAAAGACCTGTAAACTCTTCATCTAATGTTAATTTTATCTTTTCTATTCCATCGGTGTTATCTTTTGTTTTCGTGGACTTAGTAATACCACAGCCATTAAAGATATCACTTATTTTTCCAAGGGAAATTACATCATAATTATTATTTTTTAAAATATCAAGATCAGTTTCTTCAGGTGGATCTAAAGCATAATCATGCCTATTACTTGTTCTTTCAAAATGTCCTGGAGTTCCTATAAAAGGACGAGCAATTATTCTTCCAACTTTCCATTCTTCTTTTAAAGTTATTTTTCTTGCTATTTCACAGATTTTATATAACTCATCTAACGGAACCACTTCTTCATGAGCCGCAATTTGTAAAACGGAGTCTGCACTAGTATAAACAATAATGGCTCCTGTTTTCATATGCTCTTCCCCTAGTCTTTCAATTATCTCAGTTCCACTTGCACTAATGTTACCAATTACTTTTCTGCCACTTTTTTCTTCTAATTCTCTGATTAACGCATCAGGAAATCCCGTGTCCGTGAAAGTCTTTAAAGGCTTAACTGTCCTTACTCCCATCATTTCTAAATGTCCTGTTAAAGTATCTTTCCCGTTACTTACACATCTTGCTCTTGTATAATAAGAATCCGTTTCCGTGTTCGTATCATATACTAAATTTAAAAGACCCATTTTGGCTAAATTAGGTAACTTACCATTTGTACTTTCTAAAGTATGTTTAACTGTATTAACATTTATATCTCCAAATTTTGCTTCATCCGTTGCCTTTCCAATTCCAACAGAATCTAATACTACTAAGAATATTCTTTTATATTTTTTATACATAATTTTACCCTCCTTAATTATTATATATTATTTTTTAAAAACTTAAAAGAGAATATGAAAAAAAAATACATCCTGCTTGACATATTTTTTTAATTAGTATATATTTTAGCTTTTAAAATAATGTTTATATTATATACAAACTAGCATATAAATATATTCTTGATGTATCTTATAAATTTCATTTTAAAAATGGTCGGCATGCCGACCATTTTTAAGGGCTCTACAATTTCTGGTGTGGAGTAAAATTCGTGCAAACCCTTATAAAATAAAAGAAAAACAGGTATTTTTAATGTTAAATTAATTAATACCTGTTTTTTATCACTTTTTTTGACTTTTTAGGTGCGTACAAAATATGCACTTTGAATGAAAAAATGAATTAGTGATTTTTTTCAATTTTAAGAATTTTTATTATCTAATAATATATAAATTATATCTGTTAATTCCTCATCAATTTTAGATACTAAACTTAACATTT
>CANRHS010000059.1 GCA_947630495.1 uncultured Bacilli bacterium
CAAAGTAACTTGCACTGCAATTCCAATAGTAAATTTCACTTGGATTATAAACTGAAATTTACTATTAAAATTAAACATTTAAATAAAATATTTCTTTTTTTCTTGCTATTTTTTAAGTTTAGTAATATAATTTATTTAGTGATAAGGAGGATAAATGAAGAAGAGGATAATAAGTGCTATTGTAATGATATTAATTCTAGTACCATTACTCTTGATTGGAAAACTTCCATTTATGATTTTAAGTTTATTACTTGGACTAGGGAGTTTATATGAACTTTTAAAGTTAAAAAAGAATTTACCTTTGATAGTTAAAGTAATTGCTTTTTTATTAGTAGGATTATTAATTTGTTATAGTTATTTTGATATAAATATCTTAACTATCTATTTAAACTATGATTTTAGATTCTTAGTTATTATTATGTTAATTTATTTACTTATGTTAGTATTTATTAATGATCAAAAGAAATATAATTATATGGATGCATTTTATTTAATAGGTATTACTTTATTTTTAGGTTTTGCTTTTGGTAATATTATTAGAATTAGAAATAGTAGTTTGTTGGTTTTAATTTATTTATTAATTATAGCAATTCTAAGTGATACCTTTGCTCTTTTAAGTGGGATGATGTTTGGTAAGCATAAGTTAGCACCAAAGATTTCACCTAATAAGACTGTTGAAGGTTTAATTGGGGGAAGTTTGATAGGAACAATTGGAGCAAGTTTATTCTATATATTTGTAATTAAAAACTTTAGTAATATCTTCTTGATTATTCTATTAACTTTATTTTTAAGTCTTATGGGAAGTCTTGGAGATTTAGTTAAATCAAGTATTAAGAGAAATGCTGGGATTAAAGATTTTAGTAATTTAATTCCTGGTCATGGTGGTATTTTGGATAGATTTGATAGTCTTATCTTTATAAGTTTAACTTATGTTATAATGATTAATTTATTTTAGGAGGAAGAAATTATGATATTATCAATTATTTGTTTTATATTTATTTTAGGAATTATTGTGTTAGTCCATGAATTTGGACACTTTATCTTTGCTAAATTGTTTAAGATTCATGTTTATGAATTTGCAATTGGAATGGGACCTGTTATTTGGTCAAGTGAAAAAAGAAGAGAAAAAAAGATTAAAGAAAAGAAAAAAGTAAGCGAAACTATTTACTCAGTTAGAGCAGTTCCAATTGGAGGTTTCTGTGCTTTAGCAGGTGAGGGTGGAGAAGAGGATAAAAAGATAAAAAAAGAAAACCTTCTTCAAGGAAAACCGGTTTGGCAAAGATTTTTAGTTATGTTCTTTGGAGCAGGTAATAACTTTATTTTAGCTTTCTTAATTTTACTTCTTGCAGCCTTCATCTTTGGAAGTCCTACCTTGTCAACCGAGATTCCGGTTGTAATTGAAGGGTCACCTATGTATGAAGCGGGATTAAGAGGAGGCGACGCGATTAAAAAAATAAACAATAAAAATACAAAGACTTTAGATGATGTAAGACTTTATATGGCTTTAGCTGGGGAAAAAGAAACATCATTTGCTATTGAAAGAGATGGGAAAGTTACTAATTATAAAATAACTCCTTTAAGTGGAGAGGCAATGAAAAAAGCGGGATACAGTTTTGGAATTCAATTTGATAACACTTTAAAACGGGGTTTTGTTAGATCCATTAATTATGCATTTGGAAAGTTCTATTCAATTGCAAGACAAGTATTTATTACTTTAAAAGAATTAATTATTGGAGGAGTAAGTGTTAAAGATTTATCAGGACCAGTTGGAATATACTCAGCCGTTGATCAAACAAGAGAAGCGGGAATTAACAGTTTATTAACCTTGACAGCCCTTTTAAGTATAAACGTTGGTATTATGAATTTATTACCATTCCCAGCTTTTGATGGAGGAAGAATCTTATTCTTAATAATTGAAAAAATTAAAGGAAGTCCAGTTAAAGCGGAAACCGAGAATATGATTCATAATATTGGATTCTTCTTATTACTTGCCTTATTAATCTATGTAACCTTCAATGATATCTTAAGATTATTTTAAAAAGTACAAATTTTAGTACTTTTTTTTGATTTACCATAGTATTATTAAGTGGTGATAAGATGAAAAAAAATATTTTAATCAAAAAAGAATTAAAGCAGTATAAGTACAAGTATTTATTTTTAGTAACAATTATCATACTAGGACTTCTAACTGGAATAATATTTTCAAACATCTTAAGTTATTCGGATTTTAAAGAAATAAGTAGTGTTGTTAAGGACTACTTTTTAAATTTAAAAATGGGTACGGATATTAATTATGTTACGAATTTTATTAATACTTTAAGTGTTAATTATTTATATTTGATTTTATTATTTATCTTTGGTTTATCAATTATTGGTATTGTTTTAAATCCTTTTATTTTATATTTTAAAAGTTTTATTATTGGTTTTAGCATGGGTATTATTATTGCAATTTATGGGTTTGCTGGTATTCCTTTTGCAATACTCTATATCTTCCCACATCAAATATTGAATATGATAATTTATACCTTAATGTCATTTTATGGAATTAATTTATCTATTAAATTATTTAAGTCTTTATTCTTAAGAAGAGAGTCTAATTATGCAATATTTATGAAGAAATATTTAAAAGTTTTAGGGTTATCGGCCCTTGTTTTGTTAGTATCTGCTGCGTACGAAACTTTTTTAGCAGATTTTATCATGAAAGTTTTTACTTTTTTAATAAAATGAGGTATAATATAAGTAGTTTTTTGGAAGTGATTAGAAATGAAGAAAGTTGTAATTGGAATGTCAGGTGGAGTTGACTCATCCGTTGCTGCCATTTTACTTAAAAAGCAAGGCTATGAAGTAATTGGTTTATTTATGCGGAACTGGGATTCATCTATTAATAATGACTATTTAGGTAATCCTAATTTAAATAATAATATTTGCCCTCAAGAACAAGATTATAATGATGCTAAAGCAGTCTGTGAAAAGCTAGAGATTCCTCTTTATAGGGTTGATTTTGTTAAAGAATATTGGGACTTTGTTTTCACTTATTTCTTAGATGAATTAAAAAAAGGTCGAACACCAAACCCAGATATCATGTGTAATAAGTATATTAAGTTTGATTTATTCATAAAAGAAGCTAAAAAGCTTGGAGCCGACTATATTGCAACGGGGCATTATGCCAGAATTAAAGATGGAAAACTTTTAAGAGGAGTAGATGATAATAAAGATCAAACTTATTTCTTATCTCAGTTATCAAAAGAACAACTTCAAAATGTCTTATTTCCTGTTGGAGACTTGAAGAAAGAGGAAGTTAGAAAGATTGCCTTAGAATATGATTTAATAACAGCAAAAAAGAAAGATTCAACAGGTATTTGCTTTATTGGAGAAAGAAACTTTAAAGAGTTTTTAAAAAATTATTTACCAAGTAAACCAGGTAAAGTTGTTGATATTGAAACAAATAGGGTAGTAGGGGAGCATCAGGGGTTAATGTATTATACAATTGGTCAAAGAAAAGGACTTAACATCGGTGGTAACTCCGATAAAATGTTTGTTGTTGGAAAGAACTTAGATAAAAATATTTTATACATTTGTTTTAATGAAGATAACGACTACTTAAAAAGTGATTCTTGTCTTGTTTCCGATATGAATTTTATAAGTGATTTAAGGCCAAAGGAAGCAACAGCTAAGTTTAGATATCGTCAAAAGGATATTCCTGTTAAAATTGAATATTTAGAGGATTCTAAAATCATTGTTCATTACAACAATGTAAAAGCTGTAACACCTGGACAAGCCTGTGTTTTATATTTGAAAGATGAATGTCTTGGAGGAGGAATTATTGAAGAAGTCAGAAAAGATAATGAAAAATTATGGTATTTATTATAATAAATTTTAATTTTGCTTGACAAAATTTAACAAATTTTCATATTTTAGTTGACAAAACGTGAGAATTTGATAAAATGGATTTAGGAGGTACAAATGATGAGTAAAATTAGTAATGTTTTAACTGAAATAGGAGTATCAAAGGTAAGGTTGGCTAAGTATTTGGGGGTATCAAGACAGATGCTATATAATTATTTGGCGCTTCCAACTCTTGATGAATGGCCTAGTGAGAAAGCAACGAGATTATTACAATTATTAGAAGTAAAAAAAGAGTCTGATTTTGATAAAATGGAAATCGATGGCGATTATATTATGAAAATCGACAATAAATTAAATGAAGGAGTTAAAGTTTCATTAACAGGCTCCAATTTAATTGATTTAAAAGGATTCAATCGAAAAGAAATTGAGGTATTAACTGATATCACAACGCTTTTAAAAGATAAATTAAGAGATGATCATACGAAAGATACATATAATTTATATGTTTATCTATATCATTATTTACAAAGCATGGAAAACAATAAAGAACTTAAGTATTTACTTTGCTTTGTTTCCAAATTGATGGGATTCACTGATCCTAATGAGTTCTTATTTAATCAAGATCAACAGTTAAGTTTTGAAGGAATTATTTTTAGTGCTTTCACTTTGTATAGTCAAGGTGGAGCTTCTAAGAGTAAGGTAATGGATGCCCATAAACGTTTTGTGCAAGAAATAGATAGACGTCACGAAGAAAAACTAAGTAGAACTCAGGAATTAAATTCTGTTAGAGATCAAGCTTTAAAAGAATTAGGAATTTCTTCTATAACTGAAGACAATGCTAAAGATGTCTTTGAAAAGATTGCCGAAATTCAAACAAGAGCATCCTAAATAAATTAAAAGAATAAAAAGGTGAGATATGATAAAATTATTAGAAGTAGTAGCTAATGATGAATGGAATATGGTGTTTTATTATATTTTAGTCTTAGTATTATTAATAGGTTTATTTGTTACTTATCTCCAAGTATTTGTAAAACCTTTAACAAAAAAGAAACCTTTAAAAGAAAATATCATATACCAACATTCCGAAGATATTATTGAAGAATCTAGTATAGATTACAAAAAGAAACCACAAAAAAAGAAATAACTTAACTAAATATTGGTTAAGTTTTTTTATAATTATGTGGAACTTTTAGTTATGTGGAATTTTATAAAAGAAGTCTCAAAATAAAGACTTCTTAATAAAAAAAGTTCAACATAAATTATATGGAAATACACATAATTGTATAATGGAAATGGTATTCATAAGTCCATTTGGAAAATTAACTAGCATATATTTAAAAAATATGTTATTCTATATATGTAAAAGAAAAATGTTGAGAATACTGATAAGATATCAAAAAACACTCTATTACTGAGTGCTATCTTCATCTAAATCTATATAATCAATTTCTTGTAAAAATATTTCAATACTACTAACTATTATGCTTTCAGGATCTGGATCATTATCGTAAGCTGTTATCCAGTCAGTAATAATCCCTTTAATAATTTGACCATCAATACAATGAACTATTACTTTTCTATTCATATATTCTGCTTGCATTTTACCTCCATATTTAACTAAAAAAGAAAAGAGGTTTCAGCGACCGGGCAGGCAAAAGTACCCGTTGACCGGTTTGGTACTAAAACCTCTTTACACTTAAATAATATCATAAATGGCTTAAAAAGTCAATTTATAGAATTTTAAAAAAAGACTAGCATATATTTAAAAAATATGTTATTCTATATTTGTAAAAGAAAATTGTCGAGAATACTGACAAGATATTATAGAAAAAAAGAACTGGCTAACCAGTTCCCACATAAGTGTTAAATTTTAGGGTAAAACCTTTATTTTAACTCTCTATGACATCTTAAATGGTATTAAGACAATATCATAATAGCATATTAAAGGAGGTAAGTCAATATGCAAAATGAAAATAATGAAAAAAAATTAAGAGTCCCTTATAGTATAGGACTAGATATTGGAACAACATCTGTAGGTTGGGCTGTCATTGACAATGACTATAAAATAATTAATAAAGGTAATAAGAAAAAGCCAATGTGGGGAGTATATCTTTTTGATGAAGCAACAACTGCTGAAGTAAGAAGAAACTTTAGAAGTACTAGAAGAAGATACGACAGAAGACGGGAACGAATTAGATTACTTCAAGAAATATTTCAAGATGAAATTAATAAAGTTGATCCTAAGTTCTTTACTAAATTAAAAGAAAGTTTTTATCATGAAGATGATACTATTAATAAAACAATTACTTTAACTAAAGAAGAAAAAGAACAAATAAAAAATTATCAAAATAAATATCCAACTATTTATCATTTAAGAAATAAATTACTTACATCTTCCGAAAAAGAAGACATAAGACTTGTCTATTTAGCAATTCATCATATTATTAAATATCGAGGAAACTTTAACTATAATATGTCTAATTTTAAAATAGATAAATTAGATATTAAAGAAAAAGCAACTTCCGTTTTAAATAATATAATTGAATCATGTGAAGATATTTATTCTAAAGTTGAACCAAATATTGATTTTATTGACCTAAAATTATTTGAAGAATATTTAATGCTAGATAATAAACGAGACAAAAAGAGGGAACTTGAAAAAATATTTCAAAATTTATTTCATAAAAAAGTAAGTACAGAACTTGCAAATGCCCTAGTAGGCTATACGATTAATTTAGAAAATTTATTTGCAGTAGAACTTGATGAAACCAAAAAAATTGATTTCAATGCATCTGACTTTGATGAAAAATTAGATAAACTTGAATCTGAATTATCTAAAGAAGTTGAAGTCTTAAAAGATTTAAAAGATTTATATGATATGGTTCAATTAAAAATTATCTTTAAAGGAGATGATACAGCATCTATTTCTAAATTAATGGTTAAATACTATGATATTCATGATAAAGATTTAGAAAAACTAAAGAATATAATGCGGATTAACCATAATCTTTTTAAAAAGTTTTTTAAAGATAATATAACTGATAAAAAAGAAGAATTATGTATCTATACTAAATATGTAAGAAATAAATTAAGTTATGCAGAATTTGGTAATGAAGTAAAAAAAGCCTTAGAAGAAATTGAAAATTTTAATAATAAAGAAATAATTGATACTTTAATTGAAAAGATTGATAGTGGTAATTTCATGCCAAGAATAACTGATACTTCAAATGGTAGATATCCATATCAAATAAATGAAGCTGAACTAAGAAAAATAATTGAAAATCAAGGACAATATTATCCATTTTTAAAAGAGGAAATAAATAATGAATTAAAACTTGTAACCTTATTAAAATTTAAAATACCTTATTATGTTGGACCATTAGTATCCAAAGAACAAAGTAAATTTGCTTGGTTAATCAGAAAATCAAATGAAAAGATAACACCATTTAATTTTAATGAAGTAATTGATAAACGAAAAACAGCTAAAGAATTTATTTTAAGAATGGTAGGACATTGTAGTTATATACTAGATGAAAAAGCTATGCCTAATAATTCAATTTTCTATTCAAGAGTTAAAGTCTTAAATGAATTAAAACAAATAAAAATAAATAATCGTAGTTTAAGTGAGAATCAGGAATTCATAGAAAAAATATATCAAGAATTTTTCTTAAAAACTGAAGGGTCATTAACCGACACAAAATTTCAAAAGTTTTTACGTAGTCAAGATGAATTATCAATGTATGTTGATGAAGAAAAAACAGATTTAGTTATTGAAGGCTATTCAAGTGATAAAAAGTTTGCTAATAATATGCAATCTTATATTGATTTTTTTGGTCCTAATGGGATATTTACAGGGACAAACTTAACCGAAACGGATGCTGATAAAATAATTGAATTAATTACTATATTTGAAGATAAAGATATTTTAAAAGATGAAATATTAGAATTATATCCAATGTTAGAACCTCAAATTAAAAAAATTACATCTAAAAATTATAAAGGTTGGAGTAGTTTATCTAGAAAATTATTAGAAACTAAATATTATTTTGACCCTGAAACTAATATAAAAAAATCTATTATGGATTTGATGCTAGAAACTAAAGAAAACTTCATGCAAATTTTAAATAATAAAAAATATTCTTTCTGGGATATGATTAATGAATTGAATAATCAAGATGAAAATAACGAATTAAATTATTCGTTAGTAAGTGAATTAGCAACAAGTCCTGCTGTTAAGAAAGGTATTTGGCAATCTTTAAAAATAGTAAAAGAAATAGTAGATTATATGGGATATGAACCAACTAATATTTCCCTTGAGATGGCAAGAGAAAATGGTAAAAAAGAAAGAGTTCCTGATCGAAAGAAAATGTTATTAAATCTTTATGATACTAATAAAGCTACCATCAATAATTATGCTGAGTTAAAAGGTGAATTAAAAGATAAAGAAAAAATTGATACTGAAAAACTATTATTATATTTTCTTCAAGAAGGAAAAAGTCTTTATTCAGGTAAACCTTTAGATATAACTAGATTAAATGAATATGAAGTTGATCA
>CANRHS010000060.1 GCA_947630495.1 uncultured Bacilli bacterium
GAGCCATATAATAAGAATCTTTAAATCCAATTCCATAGGTAAAAATATTATCAAAGTCAATAAACTTAACATTATAAGCCGAACCTTCTTTACTAAAAATTGCTGGATAAAAATATTTTTCCATTATCGTATCATTCCTTTCTTTTTGATTGTATCATGTGTGATGATATATGTCAACAATTTATATCATTTTTGTTAATCCTAGAATACAATACCATATATAATAGTAAGAATTTACATCTTGACAATTAACTCTAAAGTTGCTATTATTATAATGATTGAAGGGGCAGTAAAATGAAAAAAATAATTTATACTCATCTTTTGAATTTAGGTTTCTTATTGTATTTAGAATTTTTATTTCAAATTTTAGTTTTTAAAGAATTTAATATTACTTGGATTCTTAATATTTTCTTGTATACCATCTTTGCATCTATCTTCATAACTATATTAACTAATGTTTTTAGTCCTAAAGTAAATAAAGTTTTATTATATATAACTTATAGTATTTTACCTATTTTATATAGTATTCAATTAGTATTTAAGAATATTTTTAATGCCTTCTTTAGTTTATCTTTATTATCTCTAAGTGATCAAGTTTTATCCTTTGGAAGTGAAGCAATTGGCTTAATATTTGAAAATATTTTGTTTATTATATTATTCTTTATACCTTTAATTCTTTTAATTATCTTTAGAAAAAGAATACCAGATTTTAAGTTAAGAGATAAAACTATAGTTTTAATAGAAATATTTATTTTATGTTTTTCACTTGGATTATTTCATATTTATTTAAATAGTAGTAAGGATGAATATTTATCAGGTTATTCTTTATATTATGAAGTTAGAGAGAATTCTTTAAATATTAAAAAACTTGGAGTTTTAAATTCTTATAAGTTAGATTTAGTAAGAACAATATTCGGGTTTGAAGAGAAAGTTAATATAGTACCAAGTGATCCTGATAATGAAGAGAGTAGTGGTAAAGATGAAGAAGAAATTAAAGAGTATTCTTATAATCGAGAAGATTTAAATTTAGAGAGAATAAAAAATAAAAGCAGTTTGGTTTATAATTATATAAATAGTAATGAAGGTACTAAACAGAATGAATATACAGGAATATTTAAAGGCAAGAATCTTATTTATATCGTTGCAGAATCTTTTGATGAAATTGGAATATCTAAAGAATTAACTCCAACTTTATATAAACTAGCAAATTCAGGTTTTATCTTTGAAAACTTTTATACACCTAATTATTTAAGTACGATTGGTGGGGAGTTTCAAGCTTTAACGGGACTTCACCCAAGTCAAGAGTTACTTAAAACTTGGAGAAATGGAACCAATACTTATCCATATGGACTTGCAAATATTTATAAAGACTTAGGTTATAAAACATTTGCTTATCATGATCATACAGGTTATTTCCAAGATAGATATAAATATATAAAATCCCTTGGTTTTGATAATTTTAAGGCTTGTAATATGGGACTTAATATTAATTGTAAAAGATGGCCTGAAAGTGATATTGAAATGATTAATGCAACAGTTGATGAATATATAAATAGTACGTCTCCATTTATGGTTTATTATATGACAGTGTCAGGTCACTTTGAGTATACTTTTTCTGGTAATAGTATAGCATCTAAGAATAAAAGTTTAGTTGCAAGTCTTCCTTATAGTGAAAGTATTAAAGCCTATATTGCAACTCAGATTGAACTTGATAAAGCCTTAGAGATTTTACTTAATAAGTTAGAAAGTGCTAATAAACTAGATGATACAGTTATTGTTATGATGGCAGATCATTATCCATATGCCTTAACACTTGATGAAATGAATGAAGTATCAACTTATAAAAGAGATAATACATTTGAAATTAATCATAACAAATTAATTATTTATAATTCAGAGTTAGAAAATATTAATATTAAGAAAGTTGCAGCCTCACCTGATGTGTTACCAACCGTTTATAATTTATTTGGAATTAATTATGATTCAAGATTATTTACAGGAAGTGATATTCTAAGTACTAATGATGGTTTAGTAATATTCCAAGATAGGTCTTGGATAAGTGATAAAGCAATCTACAATAGTAGTACTAATACTTATGAAGTTAAAGCTAAAGATGTAAATAGAGAATATATTGATAAAATAAATAATATAGTTAATAATAAATTAGCATTTTCTAAAGAAGTAATTAACAATAATTATTATATAGATATACTAGGGAATTAAAAAAAGTCATGGGTTAACTATGACTTTTCAAGTTATTAGACGAAGTTATAGAAATCATCATAATCTTTAATAAAATCCGTAATACTTGAGTATTCTCCATTTCTTGCTGAATCTATCATGATTCTAAAGAATTCTTCATTTTCATTTTCTTTATCATCAAGCATTTCTTTAGATTTTTCAAAGTTATCAACTATCTTTTCTGACATTCCATATCCCTTAATTAAAACTTTCTCTATTCTCTCAATAATTTTAGAATCTTTGAATTCATTATAATGTAATTGAGTTTTTATTGCGGGTAAATAGAAATTGTTACTATTAAATCGAGAAATATCTTTAATTGTTTTGAAAAAATCACTGACAGCTTTAGTAGCATCTAAGTTATTAAAATAATAATTATTAAAATCGTTTAATTTTATGCTATATCCATTAAAGAAAGAAAAAGCAAAAACTATTTTGTTATCGATTTGATTGTGGTTTTTGATGTTGACAAGTGTTTCTGCTTTGTTCTTTGTATTTAAATTATAAGTCATTATAATAATTAAATATATCCTTTAAAGAAATTTTTTGATTTGGTTCATCAGCAGTTATTTTTTTTCTAGCATTTATCCAAGGTAATTCTTGATGTGTCATATATTCTAATTCATCAGCAGAATATATTCCAAACTTATCCCATATGTCATTTAAAAAACTCATAACATCTTTATTTTCAAATTCTATTTTTTTATCTATTTTGGGAACTTCTTGCCAATTATATGATTTAAATTTTGAATATAGAGATGGAAAAACTGGTCCATGTAACCAAGCTTCAGGAATCTCATCAAACAAAATATTATCAAGATTATCAGCATTTTCATTATTAATAGCTATGAACCATGAATAAGCATAATAAACTAATTTTTGAATTTTCTTAGGAGTAAGCGCAGATTTACTTAAAAAGAAATCAGCTATTTTTTCTGAATCAATTTCATAATCTTTAATCATTTTAATCACTCCTATTCTAATAATATTATACACTTGTTTGAATTAATTTTCAAACTAAATGTGATAATTATTGTACTAAATAAAATTGTGAAAGTCAATATATTTTTTTAATTTTTATTATCTTTTAAGTATTCATCTTTAGTTAAAGAATAATAGATTAAATCATTTCTAATATTATCTTTATCTAGCATTCTACCTTTAAGAGTAGCTTCATATTTAAGACCGGCTTTTTCCATGACTTTACCACTTGCAGGATTTAAACTCATATGTCTTGCAAAGACAAGATAAAAACCAATATCAATAAAACAATATTTAAGAATAGCTTTTAAGGCTTCTGTTGCATATCCTTTATTCCAATACTTTTCAGAATAACAATAACCAATTTCTGAAACCATAGCATTAATATCTTTTTCAACGACATCAATTGTTCCAATTACTTCGTGATTTTCTTTGACTTCAACTATCCATCTAAAAGTATCGTTCTTTTCGTATTCTTTAATCCATATATTAAATAACTCTTTAGTTTCTTTAACATCTTTATGTTTATTCCAAGTAACATACTTAGAAACATTAGCACTTGAACACCAATTTAAATAGGCTTGGTCTGCATCTTCTATTCTTAGTCTTCTAAGAATTAATCTTTCAGTTTCAATTTCCTTTGTTCCAATTAAATTCATTTCTTCACTTCCTTAATATTTTTTCTTTATTATAATTTTCTTCAATTATCCTTGCTTCATCTTTTAATCTATTAGATTCTATTTGATAATTATCAAAATCATTTTTAGTATTATTTTTTAATAAATTAATTCTAGCTTCGATTCTTTCTCCCATTTGATATAGAAAAAGGGCTCTTAAAGAATTAAATCCTTTCATATTTATATTTTCTTTCATAACACTTTCTAAAGTATTTTTAATATAACTAGGTCTTTCTAATAATTCTATTTTAGAATCAATTATTTTAACTTCTTGAATTTTAACATCAAGTAGTAATTCTAACCATGATGCAATTATATGTCTATGACTAAACTCAGTTGCCTCTTCATAAGAGAGTAGGATAGAAGTATAAAAATTATTTAATTTTTTATATAACTCTAAAGGGTTTAAATTAATTAGATTTTCTTGATAATATTTTAAGATAAATATTCTTTCTAATTCTTCTTTACTTAATCTTCTTTTATTATCTTGATAAAACTTTAGAAGAGTTCTACTTGGAATTAGACATCTGTAACTAATTCCTTGATATTTAGCCCTTTTACCAAGATCACTTGTAATATCATAGGTTAAGTATAAATTAGATTTATAATTATTATAACTACTAGTGTATATCATATCTTGAACCTAACTTTTTAACTTTAACTTTAACTTTTTCTTCTCTAATTATTTCTTTATTATCTTCTTGATAAGTAGGGGTTTCTATTACCTTAGTTTCTTCTTTATCTTTAGTTAATTTATCGAGTTCTAATTTAGCAATACAAGATTCACTTATAATATTTTCTAATTCAAGTTTAAAATCTTCTTTATAATTATCATTAATTTTGTCACTTAAAGCATATTTGCCTAACTTACTATTAAAAAATCTAAAAACAGACTTTTCATCTCTTCTTATCTTATAAAAATAAGAACCTACTATTAAACTTCCAAATAAGAAAGGTGATAAAACTTCAAATATACTAAGTTCTATATTAAGATTATGACTAAAATTATTTATAGATAAAATAGGTAAATAATAAAGAAACATGAAGAAAAATCCTCCAATAAAAGTAAAACCAATTTGATCTATAATGTTTTGTAATTTATCTCTAATTCTAATAAAATTAATTTTTAAAACATTTTTACAAGATAAAATATCTATTTTCTTTTTATTTTCTTTTAAAATATTATTAAGTCTATTTATATTTAAATTAAGATCTTCTTTATTTTTATAATTATTAGGTAATGAATCCATTAAAGAAGAATTAGCATTGATTTTGCTTAATATTTTATTATAATTAATTAATTTTTCTCTTTCTATTTCATAAAATATAACTTCTTTGTCTCTTTCTTTTTCAGTTTTAGATTTAGAAAATTTAGTTAAGTTTTCTTTAAATTTAAATTTCTTTTGAAATAAATGTTCACCTACAAATCCAATTAGAGTAGGTACTATAATTGTTAATGGTTGAATTAAATTTAAAGGAATAAATTTTACAAGAGTCGGGTCTAAAAAGACAAGGACTAACCAAGGTATGATTGCAAATATTATTCCAAATGTTAATTTAACTTCAATACTATTTGAATTTAATAGTTTGATTTTCTTATTTAGTTCTTTAATTTTTAAATTATTTTCTTCATATTTTTTCATTAAATTATTCATATATCCCCCTATATATAAAACTTGATTAATCAAGTTAAATTTTAAATGGTGCCGAAAGACAGAATTGAACTGTCCGCTGATCCTTACCAAGGACCTGTTTTACCACTAAACTATATCGGCAAATTAAATTAAAAATGTCCCTCTAATTTAAGAAAATATTCATTATCAGATTGAATCTTTTGATAAAGTTCAATATTATTATCATAATAATTAAGTATTTCTTTTAACTTAATATAAGCAACTCTTGCAAGATTAGAATTAGTTTTACTAACTACTATATTGTATATTTCTTCAAGAGTCATTCTATTAACAATTTTAGAAAGTACAATGTCAGGAATAACTTCTTCTTCATCTCTTTTTAATAAAACATCAATTGCAATTTTTGAAATAAAAGGATTATTATCTAAACATTTATCTATTAAAGATTTATAATCTAGATTAAATAAATTATTAAATTCAATTAAGTAAAACTCGTTTGACATACTAATTCCCCCACCTTTAATATAATAATATTAATTAATAACAATGTCAACCCAAATTTTGAAAAAAAAGAAAAATAACCCTAAAGGTTATTCAACACTTAACAATACTTTTTAATCTCTTTATTACTTTCTTTTCAATTCTTGAAATATATGATTGACTAATTCCTAAAATTTCAGCTACTTCTTTTTGAGTTTTCTCTTTCTTACCATATAAACCATATCTCATGATAATAATTTCTTTTTCTCTTTTAGGTAACTTATTAATTTCTTCTAACATTAAATTCCGGTTTAACTCATCCTCAAGTGGTTTAGTAACAATATTTGGTTCGGTTCCTAATACATCTTCTAAATGTAACTCATTCCCATCAGCATCAAAACTTAAAGATTCATCAAAACTAACTTCTGTTTTAACTTTCTTATTCTTTCTTAAAAACATCAAAATTTCATTATCAATACAACGAGAAGCGTAAGTTGCAAGTTTAATGTTTTTATCCATACTAAAGGTTTTAATACCTTTCATTAAACCAATTGTTCCAATACTAACTAAATCTTCTAAATCAACTCCCGTATTTTCATACTTCTTAGCTAAGAAGACTACTAATCTTAAATTATGTTCAATTAATTTATCTCTTGCATGCATGTCACCGTCCCCCGCCATTACTAAATAATATTCCTCTTCTTCCTTTGATAAAGGAGGCGGTAACTTATCCGTTGCTCCAACATAAAATAAACTTCCTAAATCTTTAACCAAATTACTAATATATCCAACTAAATTAAGTATTCCAATCATTTTAAATATCCTTTCATTTTATTATGTAATATACAATCTATTCCATCTATTTTAAATTTATCATTAGATAAACCTATTAAATAATTATTAAAAGTAACTCCATCAACAACTATTTTTTCAGCCTTTAAACACTTAACTAATCCTTCATGATTTAAACTAGAGTAGGGAACGTAGATAACATTACTATCTTTATATTTAATATCTATATTCACAAGAATAACCCCTCGTTTTTTATAAGGATCATATAAATTATTACCTGTATCTAAATAACCATTTAAATGATAAGTTTTCTTATTAATTACAAGATCTACTTTATGATAATTAGTATAATTATTTTTTAATTTCTTAGTCTCTTTTAAATAAAAGAAGATAACTAAAGGACTTAAGATTAATAGTACTATATAATTTAAACTCATTCCATTTTTATATAATAATAGACCATTGCTAGTATAAGAAAAACTATCACTTAATAAATACATACCACCTCCTAAGATAATACTAACTAAATAAAAATAGCCTAGATTACTTAAAGTATATTTAATATTTTTATAAGAAAAAGTAACTAACATCATAATTAGGCTAACTAATATTTTAAAAAGAAATAAAGTTACATTATTTAATTTTAAGAATAAGATAAACATAGTTAAACTACCCGTTAGAGAACCTAGTATTATTCTTCTAAACTTAATATTTCTTTTTAAAAGGATTGTAACTGCTATAAGTAATAAAAAATCAAACCAAAGATTGACTAAGAAGATTAGGTCAAGATATAGTTTCATTTTATCACCATTTATAGTATAGATTATTTAAAACTCTAAATTTGTCGAATAAAGATATATATTAAAAAAAGAATGAAATTTATCATTCTTTAGTTACAATGCTATAAAACATTATTACTTTTTCTTAATTTTACTAGAACTATCATTGATTATTTCATTAACTTCTGCTTCTGATAGACCACTAGCATTAGCAATAATAGATAATTTAATTCCTTGATTGTGTAAATTAATTACCATATCATTCTGTTTTTGACGGATTCCCTCCTGAATTCCAAGAGTTTTTCCCTCTTGAAGCCCACGAGCTTCGCCAATATCTCTGCCAATGGCAAAACTTTGGAAATATTCATCTTGCTTTATTAGGTTCTTTGAAATTCTTTCGTTCATTATTATATTTGTACTCCTTTTAACTTTACCATAATATAAGTTGCTTAATAATCATGATGCCATAAAACATTATTACTTTTTCTTAATTTTACTAGAACTATCATTAATTATTTCATTAACTTCTGCTTCTGATAGACCACTAGCATTAGCAATAATAGATAATTCAATTCCTTGATTGTATAAATTAATTACCATATCATTTTGTTTTTGACGGATTCCCTCCTGAATTCCAAGAGTTTTTCCCTCCTGAATTCCAAGAGTTTTTCCCTCCTGAAGTCCAAGAGTTTTTCCCTCTTGAAGCCCACGAGCTTCGCCAATATCTCTGCCAATGGCAAAACTTTGGAAATATTCATCTTGCTTTATTAGGTTCTTTGAAATTCTTTC
>CANRHS010000061.1 GCA_947630495.1 uncultured Bacilli bacterium
ATTTTATCAGGAACTAGAATCTTTTAAATTATTTTTAGAAGATAATAAAGATAATCCTAATTTAAAAGATTATAAATTATTACTTGATGATAGAGAAATATCTTTTAATAGTTATGAAGAAGGAATGAATTATCTTAATAATATAGTTGGTGATTTAAATAAAGAACTAAAAGATTTAAAAGAAGAAAAAGAAAGTTTAGAAGGAAAAATTAATAATTTTGATTTTCAAATAGGAAGTGTTTATGACTATAATAAAGGTATTGATTTAGTAAGTAATAATGAAGAAGAGTTTCAGAAATTATTAGAAAGTATTAATGTTCTTGATAATGGTTTTTATAATCAAGTATTTAAAGTTAATGAATATCCTTCTAATCAATCAATTAATTTCTTTTTAGATAATGAAAATCCAGTTTCAGGTTATGGATGTGATCAAGGTGTATTTAAAGAAATGAGTTTAAATGATTCAGAATATATAAGATTAAAGAATAAGTTAATTAAGGAATATGGATTTTCAAGAGTTGATGCAACTAAATGTATTCAATTAGTTGATTATGAAGGTGCTTGTTCTTATGCTGCTATTGTAGATTCTATCATTGCAACTATGGCAACTAATCCTGATGTTAAAAAAGAAATAGAAGAAAAGTCAGGTGTTAAATTATATAATGAAGATGGAAACTTAAATACAGCGGAATTTCTTTTAGATTTCTTTATTCACACAAATACGTTTCAAAATGGAGGAGAGTTATTTTATCAAGAGGAAGACGGAAGTTATCATGTATATGAGAATATAGAAATTACTTCTCCAACTTATAATGCAGGAGAAGTAGAATCTTTAAAAAAGGGATTTCGAGGTACAAAGACAGTATCAACACTTAGTGGAGATGATGAAGAAATGATAACGTCATATTTACAATCTTTATCTCCAAATTTAGAATATAAATCTTATAAAGTTCTTAGTTCGGGTTATAGTAATTCTTTTAAAGTAAAAAAGAAAATTATGCGCTTAATTGATGAAGGAAAATGTCTTAACATTGGAATAGGGGCAATATCTAAGCCTATTTACTTTCAAAACTTAACTAGTAGTGAGCCAGATATAAAATTTGAAAGTTCCTTTTTTGATAAAGATAAAAGTTTTCAAGGTGATATCTATTCAGGTGGGCATGCTGTTAATGTTGTTGGTTATGATTATGATGGAGTTATAATTGATACTTGGGGAAGATTTTATAAAATTCCTTGGGATGATGTTGCATCATCTTCAATTCAAGTATATGATGAAAGTATAACTTTAAAAGAAAGTGATTAGGTGATTAGATGAATATAACATTTAAAGATTTTTTAACTATTGATATGAATTTAGATTCTATTATAAAACTAGATGATTTAGATAAAGAAGATTATTTAAGAAAATATATATTATATATGAATTTATTAATAGAATATCTAATAAAGAAAACAGATATTAAAAAATATGATGATTTATTAAAAGAAGATAGTCATAATTTTATTAGTATTAAAGATAAAGATATGGATATATATCAAAAATTAGGATCTAATTATTTTAAATATTTTTATATAAGAAATAATTTACATTTAGATAGATTAACGAAAGAAGAAGATCTTTATTTAAATAAGAAAGATATTATATTTGATGATAAGACTTATAATTTTATTGAGAGTACTTTTGAAAAAGTTATCTTTGAAGATTCTAAAGATTATTTAGTTAATTATGGAGTTATTGCTAAAGGGACTCTTGCTCCTAGTAAAGCCCTAGTAATTGGAGTAAGATATGATGAATTTAATTTAAATGGGATGAGTGATATAGATTGGGATTTAAATTATCAAGAACAAACTAAAATATTAAATAAAATTATCGAATCTTTAGAAAGTAATATAAAAAATAATTTAAATATTGATTGTAAAATAATTAAATATAATAGGTATAGTGTATTTGTGTGTAAAGAATGATAAATTTTATTAGGAAAGTGATTTAGAATTATAGACAAATTACTTTTTTTATTTTATAATATGTATGAAGGTTGAGTTGATAGTATGTATAATTATATAATAGGTAAGATTACGGAAGTTGATAGTAATAGTATTACTTTAGAAAATAATGGAATAGGATATTTAATTAATACACCTAATCCTTATGTATTTAAAGAAAATGAAGAATATAAAGTATATTTATATCAACAAATTAAAGAAGATGAACATTTATTGTTTGGATTTAAAACAATAAATGAAAAAGAATTGTTTTTAAAATTAATAAGTGTTAAAGGGTTAGGACCTAAGATGGCTTTACCAATTATAGCATCAGGTTCGATTGCAGGGATTGCTGATGCAATTAATAGAGAAAATATTTTATATTTAAAGAAGTTTCCAAAGATTGGAGATAAATTAGCAAGACAAATGATTCTTGACTTGAAGGGTAAGATTCATGTTGAAGGAGTAGTTGAAGAAGCAAGTACGGATGAAGTATTTGAAGCGCTTATTGCCCTTGGCTATAAGGATAAGGATGTAAGAGGGGTTGTTTCAAGAATAAATCGCGAAGCAAGTATTGAGGAGCAAATAAAAGAAGCATTAAGATTAATGATATAGGAGATGATAAAGATGGCACGTGTTGTTGATAGTGAAAAGGAAGAAGAAGATACTTTAATTGAATCTAGTATTAGACCTTTGACGATATCCGAGTATATTGGTCAAAGTGAAACTAAAGATAATATTAAAGTATTTATAGATGCGGCCTTGATTAGAGATGAAGCCCTTGACCATGTTTTATTATATGGACCACCGGGGCTTGGAAAAACAACTTTAGCAATGATAATTGCTAATGAATTACATAAAAATATTAAAACAGCAAGTGGTCCTGCTATTGAAAAGCCTGGTGATTTAGCAGCCATTTTATCAACACTTGAGCCAGGAGATGTGTTGTTTATCGATGAGATTCATAGAATTCCAAGATATATTGAAGAAATATTATATCCCGCGATGGAAGATTTTACTTTAGATATCGTAGTGGGAAGTGATGCTCAGGCAAGAAGCATAAAAATTGATTTACCACCCTTTACCTTAGTTGGAGCAACAACGAGAGCCGGGGATATTACAAGTCCTTTAAGAGATCGCTTTGGAATTGTTTGTAAATTAAAATATTATACAAATGAAGAATTAAAACTAATTGTTGAAAGAACGAGCCGAGTTTTAGATATGCCAATTGAAGAGGATGCTGCAATGGCACTTGCAACCAGAAGCAGGGGAACACCTAGAATAGCCAACCGATTATTTAAAAGAGTTAGAGACTTTGCTCTTGTTGCAGGAGCCTCTAAAATCGATTTAGAAACCGCGGAAACGGCCCTTGATAGATTAAAAGTTGATACGTACGGCCTTGATGAAATCGATCATCAATATTTAAGAAGTTTAATTGAAAAATTTAATGGGGGTCCAGTTGGAGTTGACACTTTAGCCTCATCAATTGGAGAAGAAGTTACAACCTTACTTGATGTATGTGAACCATTCTTAATGCAAAAAGGATTTATTAAAAGAACTCCAAGAGGAAGAGTTGCAACCATGAAATCTTATAAACTTTTAGGAATAAATTATCAAGAAAATTTATTTAATTAGAGGAGGATATATGGAAAAAGTAATAGAAGTTAAAGAAATAAAAGAACAAGATAAAGAATTAGGACCTTATACAAGAAGAAAATGTTTAGTAAGAATTTTAGATGGTCAGGAAGAAAGAGTTGATACTTATTATTTAGATTCAGAAGAAGTTATTGAAAAAATATATGCTTATATTGATTATTTAAAATCTAGTAAAGATAATAATGTTGTTAAAAAAAGATCTCTTACAAGTGATGAAAGAAGAAATAGAAATATGAAAGCTACCAAGTTTTATGCAATTGGACTAGTTTTAATGTTAATGTCTCCATTTGGACCTGAAACAGCAGGGATACCTTTATTATTGGGAGGGGCTTTAGTTACTCTTGTAACAGCTTTAATTGCTAATGATTTACTTTTCTATAGAAGAATAGAAAATGATAAAGATACTTTAGATTTTCAAAGTAAAATTTATGATGCTGAAGAATTAATTAAAGAAGTGCAACTTGAAATGTCTCGTAAAAAAAATATGGATTATGCAAGATATAAAATATTAGAAAATGCTAAAAAGAGAAAACAAGAAATGATTGATAGAACTACTTTAAGAAATGCTATTTATGATTTAAGAAATAGAGCTATAAGAGAAGTTTTTGAAAGAAGAAAGAATCAGGATATTCCGCTTATGGAAAGTGCTAATAATTACCATGAATTTCCTGATGTTATAGTTCAAAGAAGGTGAAAAGATGAAAGTTAGTGATTTTGACTATCCTTTAGATGAATCTTTAATTGCTCAAACACCTATTTTAAAAAGAGATGAGTCAAGATTAATGGTTCTTTCAAGGAAGACTGGAGAAGTTAGTCATAAAAATTTTTATGATATCATAGATTATTTAAATCCGGGAGATGCTTTAGTATTAAATGATACGAAAGTAATTCCTGCAAGACTAATTGGAGTAAAAGAAGAAACTAATGCTATTGTTGAAGTATTACTTTTAAAAGATAAAGGAGATAATATTTGGACTACTTTAGCAAAACCTGCTAAAAGAATAAAAGTAGGAACTATTGTTAGTTTTGGAGATTCTTTATTAAAAGCAGAATGTGTTAAAGTAGAAGAAGACGGAATTAGAGAATTTAAATTAATTTATGATGGTATATTAATGGAAATATTAGATAAATTAGGTTCAATGCCACTTCCACCTTATATTCATGAAAAATTAGAAGATAAGGATAGATATCAAACAGTTTATGCTAAAAATATTGGAAGTGCAGCAGCTCCGACCGCAGGCTTACATTTTACAAATGAACTTTTAGAAAAAATAAAAGAAAAAGGTGTAAAAGTATTATTTATAACTCTTCATGTTGGACTTGGAACATTTAGACCAGTAATGGTTTCGGATATTAAAGACCATGAAATGCATAGTGAATACTATTCAATGACTAAAGAGGTAGCAGACGAATTAAATAAAGTTAGAGAAAATGGTAAAAGGATAATCGCCGTTGGAACAACTTCAACAAGAACTCTTGAAACCATTATGACTAAGTATGGTAAATTCCAAGAATGTTCAGGAAATACTAATATCTTTATTTATCCAGGTTATGAATTTAAAGGAATAGATGGACTTATAACCAATTTTCATTTACCAAAGTCAACTTTAGTTATGTTAGTAAGTGCTTTTTCTAACAAAGAATATATAATAAATGCATATATGATAGCCCAAAAAGAGAAATATCGTTTCTTCTCATTTGGTGATGCTATGTTAATAATATAGGAGGGTGTATGGAAGAGAAACATAAAAAATTAGATTATAAAACCTTAAATGAATTAATTAAAACAGGTAGTATTTTACTTAAAATAATGCTTACTTTGTTTATTTTATCAATTGGAGTATTAGTAATTTATCTTCTTGATAAAACAAGTATATTAGTTACAATCGGAAGAATCTTTGGTATCGTTTCCCCTTTATTTATAGGACTAGGACTTGCTTGGTTATTAGAACCAGGAGTTAATTACTTTGTAAAAAATAAAGTTAATAGGAAACTTGCTGCCGTTACAGTTTATTTGATATTTATCTTTTTAATAGTTTTAATTTTAGCTTTAATAGTACCAGAGTTTATTTCTCAGGTAAATGAACTAATTAAAAAGATTCCTGATTTCTTAAATGCTATTAATGGTTTTGTTAATGATTTATTCTTAAATCTTTCTAATGCAAGTTTTGATTTAACAGCTTTAAAAGATAACTTATTAAATTCTCTTAACAATTGGGCAAATAACTTATCAAGTAAATCTTTAACCGGACTTGTAAATGGAGTAGGATCTTCTTTAAAAGTAATCTTTAATTTCTTAATGGGACTTTTAATTGCTTTCTATTTCTCACTTGATTTTACAAAGGTTAGTAAATATATTAATATCTTTGTTCCAACTAAATATCAAAGTGAAGTAGATAAAATAAAAGTAACTTTAAATGATATGTTAAGAAATTATGTCAATGGAACTCTTTTATCAAGTTTATTTGTAATGATATTATCCCTTATTGGTTTCTTAATTGCGGGAGTATCATCTCCACTTCTATTTGCCATTTTTTGTGCAATTACCAATATCATTCCTTACTTTGGACCTTATATTGGAGGAATACCAGTAGTGGTAGTTGGATTTGCAATTAGTCCTGCAACCGGAATTATTTGCTTAGTAACGGTTTTCTTAGTTCAATTCTTAGAAGGAAATATCTTACATCCTTTAATAGTTGGAAAAGCAATATCCCTACATCCAATTACTATCATGATGAGTTTATTAATCTTCGAATATTTCTTTGGAGTAGTTGGAATGATCTTTGCTCCTCCAATAGTTGCAACTTTAAAAATATTATATATTTATTTTGAAGATAAACATCATTTCTTAAATAGATTAAAAGCAACGATTAAATAGATATCAAAATTGGTATCTATTTTTAACTTTTAATTATTTACTTTATAATACATATATGATAAAATATAAATAGAAATGGAGATGATACTATGAATAATAATATAAAAGTTCCAACCGGAATAGATGATTTTAAATTTTTAAGAGAAAAAGATTATTTATATATTGATAAGACATTATTCTTAAAAGAAATAATAGATGAGTGGGGAAAACCATGTTTATTTCCAAGACCAAGAAGATTTGGAAAAAGTTTAAATATGTCTATGATATATTATTATTTTAGAAATGACTTTGATAGTAAATATTTATTTAAAGGATTAAATATAACTAAACTAGGTAATGCTTATTTAAAAGAAATGAATAAATATCCAACTATATTTATTAGTTTAAAAGATACTAAGTTTGATACTTATCCTGAATTCATTATTAACTATAAGGAAATAATGAAAAATTTATATGATAAATATAATTATCTTTTAGAAAGTGATAAATTAGATGAAACGGATAAAGAAGATTTTAGAAAGATAATTAGAAAAGAAGAAGATGTTCTTTTAGCAAATGCTTTATCTAAATTAGTAGGATATTTAAATAAACATTATAATGAACAAGTAATAGTATTATTAGATGAATATGATACTCCAATTTTACATGGGTATGAAAGAGGTTACTATAGAAAAATAATTGATTTCATGAGACAATTATTTGTAACAACATTTAAGCCTAATCCTGTTGATTCTCCAGTTAAAAAAGGAATAATAACAGGAATATCAAGAGTAAGTAAAGAAAATTTGTTTAGTGACTCTAATAATATAAATGTTTATAATATAACTGATGAAAGATATTCTGAATATTTTGGATTTACGGAAGATGAAGTAAATAATGTTCTTAAACAATATGGATTAATAGAAAAAAAGTCAGAAGTTGATAAATGGTATGATGGTTATTTATTTGGTGATACAACTATTTATAATCCTTGGAGTATTTTAAAGTATTTGGAAAATAATAACCACATATTACAAACTTATTGGACTAATACTGGAGGAATAGGATTACTTAAGAATTTAATTTATAACTTAAATAATAGACAAGAAATATTAAATAGTTATGAAAATTTACTTAAAACTAATATTATTGAACATATTAATTTAAATGTTAATTTAGATCTTAGTAGTTTAGAAGGAGATAGAGATAACATATATACTTTATTTATGTTAAGTGGTTATTTAACTCCAATAGATAATAATATAAGTTTAAAAGATGCAACCTTAAGAATACCTAATTTAGAAATTAAAGAAAACTTAGAAAATATGGTTAAAGGATGGTTTAAAGGGCCTTTAAAGAATTATGATTTTACAAGATATTTATATGAAAATGATATTGAAGAGTTTAAAATAAATTTTGAAAATATTGTAATAGAGAGTTTTAGTTACTATGATGTACCAGATAATAATAATGGAGAAAACTTCTATCATGCATTTACAATGGGGTTATTAAGAAGTGGCTGTAATAATTATGAAATAACAAGTAATCGTGAAGCAGGCTATGGAAGATATGATTTAATTCTAAAACCATTTGATAAAAATAAAACGGCTTATATAATCGAATTTAAAGTAGCAGGTTCTGATTTTGATAAAGCAATCGAAGATGGCTTTAGGCAAATAGATGAAATGAAATATGAAGTAAGTTTAAAAGGATATAAGATTGTTAAAATGGTAATTGCATTTAAAGGTAAGAGATTAAAAATAGAAACTAAGTAAAAATTAAAAAAAAGTGACTGAATAAAAAAGTTAATGCACTAAAAAAATAGTAATCATATATAAATAACTAAAAGCCCGTAATATTCTTGAA
>CANRHS010000062.1 GCA_947630495.1 uncultured Bacilli bacterium
AATAAATTACCTCTAAATTCTTAAGAATTTACGTGCTTAAGCACGTGGCCTGAACCTATTTTTCGTAACGGTCAATACTAAAATGTACAAAAATGGGAATTTATTTATGTACAAAAAAGGGAAAAAGGTTATGCACAATTTGTGTCTAAATTAATTTCAGAGTTTATATCCAAAATATCTTTAGTTCTGTAAGATCTACCATTAATTACAAATATATGAGAATGATGTAATAATCTATCTAGGATAGCATTAGCAAGAACAGCATCGCCAAATATATCAGTCCATTTTTCAAAAGATATATTTGTAGTAATAATAGTTGTAGATTTTTCATATCTTTTATTTATTAATTGAAATAATAAATTGGCACCTAAAGGATCTATTGGTAAAAAGCCTACTTCATCAATTATTAAAATTTGATATTTGCAATAATGTTTTAATCTAATTTCAAGTCTATTTTCATGATGGGCTTTTTTTAAATTAGCAATTAAATCATTGCAAGTGGTAAAGTAAGTTAAATGTCTATTTTTAGCTGCTTCTAATCCAATAGCAGTAGCAAGGTTGGTTTTACCCACCCCTGGACTACCTATAAAGATAATATTTTCATGATTTTCTAAAAACCTTAAATTTTTAAAATCTAATATTTTCTCTTTATTAATAGATGGTTGGAAAGAAAAATCAAAATCTTCAAATCCTTTTTTATAAGGAAAATTAGCAGTTCTAACACATCCTAAAATTGATTTTTCATCCATTAATTCAATTTCTAAGTTTGTAAGTTCATAAAGAGAATCTACAATATCTTTTTCTTTTGAATTAATTAAATCAATATAAGTATCAATATTTTCTTTAACCTTAATTAATTTTAAAGTTTCTAAGTTATTTAATAATTTATTATAATTACTCATTTTCATATTCTCCTTCTAATTCATATATTAAATTTTCTACATAATTTGTATGCATAGGTATATTTTTTAAACAATATATTAAACTATCAATATCTTTAATATTTTTGGGATTTAAAATATACATATAAGCCTCTTTGGCATCTTTTTTAATATCTAACAATATAGCATCAATTTCATTTTCAATATCTAATATTCTTTTAGTTTTTAATTTCATTTCGTACTCCTTTTCTAATTCAATTATTAACTTTTTTATATCCTTAATACAATCTGGTATAATTTTTATACTAGTCTTTAGTTCATCAATATCATAAATACTTTCTGGTGCTAACATATATCTATAAGCTCCATCTAAATAATTATTGATATCAGTTAAATTATTTTTAATCATTATTTCATTATCTAATAATAAATTTCTTTTCATTTTTTTAATCCTCCTTTTTTATTTAGATAATCTACCAAGTAATTCTAAATTTTTCTTGGTTAATTTTTCAATTTCTTCTGCACTTTTATAAGGAATAACTGTAGCTAAAGCATCTTTGTAATGTTCTTCCTTATAATTAATCTTAGTAGAAGAAATATCGTGTATTGTTATTAATTTTTTGTTATAATAAATATAAAGTTTATTATCAATTTCGTTTAATTTTACGGTTTGATTAATATACTTTTGTGGGACTGAATATTGTCTTCCTTTATAATTAACAAGTAATCCATTAGATACCTTGGCTGGAATCATAGTATCTAAATAAGAATCGATAATTTTCTTGTTTGGTAAAGGTTGTAAATATTCTTTTTCTTTTGTAAATAAAACACTTGGAAGCATTCCTGTTGTTTGACTAATTTCATTATTTACAAGTATGTTTATTTTTTTTACTATTTCAATCAACTCTTCTTCATTAGAAAATTCATAATCATATGGTAATAACCAATTTACAAAACGATTACATGATTCGTCTTTGCCTTTAGTTTCAGGAGACTTTACCTTACATTTTTTAGGAATAAATCCCATATCTTTAGCAAAGTTTTTAAACTCTTTAGTAAAAGCATTTTCAGAATAATTAACTATACTAGACATGTTATCAGTTAAACATTCTTTAGGAACTCCATTTATAAATTCAAAAGTTTCTATTAAACATCTTTCTACTGTTTCAAGTGTCATAAAGTTACTATAAACATATTTATGATATCGTGATGCTCCAAGAGTTGCTGAGAATATGTAAAATTGTATTTCCTCTCCAGATTTAGTATGAAGAGTGATTGGTCCTTTCCAATCAAATTGAAGTTGCTTTCCATATTCTGTTTCAAATCTAAGATGTATTTTTTTATTTTTCTCAATTTCTATTCTATCTTTTAGATGATTATTTACATATTTTCTAAAATTAGAATAACTACCAATGTCATTATCTATATTTACTACAATAAACATATAAGTAGCTTTCTTATTGTTTCCTGGTATAGATAGTTTTTCTACTATTAAATCATCATATTTTGTTAGTTTAGATAATCTTTTCTTTCTTGATGTTTTTTCTTCTCCATTAAGTAACTGATTGTATATTTTCTTTACTGTTCTTCTATCCATATTGCATATTCTGCCTATTTCTGACATATTTGGTTTTATTCCCTCATACTTACATCTCATCAATTCTCCTCTCACATTTTGCATTCTTTTATCACCTCCTCATATAGAGTATAACAAAAGAAATGCACTTTTTGGGTTTTATTTTTCATGTACATTTTTGTACATTGTTATTTTCCCTTTTTTGTACATTTCTATAGTATCATTAACAATTTTTTTAGAATTTATTCACAACCAACAACTTCATTGGATTTTATTTTAATTTTTTTCTTTAAAATAAAAATGTGGTATTATTTTCTGTTTTTATGTCATTTTTATATCATTTTTTTTGCAACACATTAGTTTTTCATTTAAAATTATAGTATTTTTTTTAAATCTTTATTGATAATATTCTTATTTTTGATATTACTTTAATAGTGAGGTCAACAAAGTGAACTAATTAAAATTAATGAAACAGAAAGTTAGCAGAGAAAATAACTTATACTATCAAATTGAGTTTTATAATGTGAAATATGGTACATTATCTTTAAACAAAAGTAGTTTTACTATAGTTAAAATATCAAATGCTATACATTTATTTATAGCATTTTTATTTCACCTCTTTTTTTCATATTTGTAATAACAAAAAAAGATAAAAATTTAAAGTTTTCATCTTAATTTTGTATTAAGTTAATAGCATTAATCTTTTAAATCTAATATTTCCAAGTTTAAAGTTAAAATGTCACTATAAGTGAAAGACTTAATTCTTTCGTTATCCCCAATTGTTTTAATAGTAAAGATAAAGTTATAAGTATTTTCAATACAACCTTCAAATTCTTCGATTTGATTTCTGGATCCATTAAATCTAAAATGCAAGGGCTTTCCTATTTCTTTTTCTAAATCATTTTTAATCTTTGATATCATCTTGGATACCCCACATACATTGTTCCATTGGTAATAATTCCTCCAATACCTTTAGAACCATATTTAGTTTTTTCAAGAATACCTATTAAATCAATGGGTTTATTTTTATCGCTTAAAGCAACACTTGAGGCAATAATGGCTGGGTCTAGGGCATGAATATTTATTCGTTTAGGACTACTAGCAAAATTAGCTCCAGCCTTAATTAATTCTTCATAATTTGATTGACAAGCACCTGCTATAATTATTAATCTATCGTGATCATCATATTTTCTCGCTTCCTTAACACTTTTAATAAAATTAGTTGTATTTTTATAATTATCATTATCATCTAAATTACCTAATTTTTTATAATAAGCATCATGTCCTGTTATAACTAAGATATCAGGATTATATTCTTCTAATAATTTTTTAATATTACTACTAACTTCATCTTCTTTAATCTTAATTCCAATGGCTTTAACATGAACATTTTTGTAAAAATCCATACATCTTTCAAGGTACTCTTCATCTGAATCAATGTGTAAGACCTTCCCAGGTAAATAGAAGTATTCATTTCTATCTAAATTAACTTGAAATCGGTCTAAGAAAACTTGGTCATCTTTTATATTTTTATTAACTTCAACTTTCTTTAAATCCGAAACTTCCGCATCTGCTAAAAGTCTAATATTAACACCCTTCAAAACTGCTATTCCAGAATCAATATCAAGTATCTTGAAAACTGTATCGTTGTCATAGGAATTTCTTGTTACTAAATCTCCAATATTAAACGGCATATAATCATCTCCATGAAATTATATGCCAACTTTTTTATTTTAGAATAACTATCTTTTTACAAAAGTGTGATTATTTTCAAAAAAATCCTTACAAACTGTGATAAAAAGTGTAATTTTGTTTACAAAAGTGTGATATAATATAGATAGAGGTGATGATATGAAAAGATTTATAACTGAAAAATTATTAGAATGGAAAGATAGTAAAGACAGAAAACCTTTAATTTTAAGAGGAGCAAGACAAGTTGGAAAGACCTATATTTTAAAAGAGTTTGGTGAAAATAATTATGAAAATGTTGCTTATTTTAATTTTGACCATGATGATGGTTTAGCAAACTTATTTTTAAATACTAAAGATCCTAAAAGATTAATTGAACAATTATCTTTAGCAAGTGGAATGAAAATTAATCCGCTTTCGACTTTAATTATTTTCGATGAAATTCAAGAATGTCCAAATGCTTTAAATTCTTTAAAATATTTTTGTGAAGAAGCGAATGATTACCATATTGCCTGTGCCGGTTCTCTTCTTGGAATAAAACTTTCTAAAACTTCATTTCCCGTTGGTAAAGTAGATTTTCTTTATATGTATCCTATGACTTTCAGTGAATTTTTGATTGCTATTGATAAAGAAAATCTGGTTGAGTTTATGAAATCATTAAAAGAAGTTAAAGAAATACCTAAAATATTTGAAGATGAGTTAATTGAAAAACTAAAAACTTATTTTATTGTTGGAGGAATGCCCGAAGTAGTTTATAGTTGGGCTAATGATAAAGATATCTCAAAGGTTAATAAAATTCAAAAGAATATATTAGATTCTTATGAAAGTGATTTTTCTAAACATGTTGAAAGTTCTGAGGCTAATAAAATTTCTTTAATTTGGAATGGAATACCATCTGAACTTGCAAGAGAAAATAAAAAGTTTGTTTATCAAGTAATTAAAGAAGGTGCAAGGGCTAGAGAATATGAAGGTGCTCTTAATTGGCTAAAAGATGCAAACTTAATTAACAAATGTTATTTAGTAAATAAGTGTTCATTTCCTTTAAAAGTTTATCAAGATTTAAATGCTTATAAAATTTATATGAATGATATTGGGCTTCTTCGAAGAATGTCTAATTTAGATAGTAGTATTATCTTAGAAAATAATAAATTGTTTGAAGAATTTAAAGGAGCATTCACCGAAAACTATGTTGCTAATACTTTAAGTTATATGTTAGAAGAAGCTCCTAATTATTATAAAATTGATAGATATATAGTTGATTTTATAATTGGGAAGAAAAATACAATTATTCCAATTGAAGTAAAATCCAATAAAAGTACTAATAATAATATCTTAAGTAAATATAATTCTAGTAATAATAATGAAATTTCTTTTAGATTTTCTTTAAATAATTTACATAAAGATGGTAAAATTGTTAATATTCCTCTTTACTTAATTGAATATATTGATAATTTAAATTTATATTAAAATAGCATAAACTTAATCTATGCTATTTTTTAAAGTATTCGCAAGTTCTACAAATATTTCTAAACTTAATTCTTCTGCTCTTACAGTTATGTCATAATCATACTTATTTAATACTTCTAAAACTTTATTTAAATCATAATTTTTTAAATTATTTCTAATATTTTTTCTTTTATATTTAAAAGCATCATGTAATAACTTATTAAAAAACTCTTCATCATTTAATGATAAACATTTATCTTTCTTAATAAGCGATATAACCATACTATCAACATTTGGTTTAGGAGTAAATGAATTACGAGATACAATAAATTCTTTCTTTATATCAAAGTAATAGTTTAAATAAACCGTTAAAGAATTATATTCTCGCATTCCAGGCTTAGCATTAAATCTTTCGCCAACTTCTTTTTGCACCATAACTGTTATATATTTAAAATCAAGATTCGAGGTAATTATTTTTTCAATAATTGGAGTTGTTATATAATAAGGTAAATTAGCAACTAAATATAAGTTATCATATTTATAATTTTTTAAATCAGCATTTATATTGCTTTTTAAAAAGTCATTAAAAATTATTCGAACATTTGTGCATTCTTTTAAAGCATCATCCAAAATACTTTCTAATCTTGTATCTATTTCATAACATAAAACTTGACTGGCAACTTTAGCTAATTCCCGAGTTAAATTACCACTTCCTGGTCCTACTTCAATTACTAAAGAATTATCTTTAAAAGGAACACAGTTAACTATTCTTGTTAATACATTTTTATCATTTAAGAAATTTTGACCTAACGATTTTTTATAATTAAAATCTTGCATAATATCAGTCCTTTCCTATTAATTATATCATAGAACTTCTAAAAGATATATTTTTTTTAATTATTACATAATATTATATAAAAGGTGATTAAATGAAAAAAGGTATGATTATTTTGATTATATTAATTATTATAGTGTCTTGTTTTTGTATCTTAAAGAATAACAAAAAAGAAAAAGTAAAAAAAGAAGATAATCCTTATCAAGAATTTAAGTTTTATAAAAAAGATTATTTAGAAAGGTATAAGAACTATCAATTAGATTATCCTAGTTTAAGTTATAAAGATATTGTTTTAAGAGTTAATATGAATCTTGATAATAGTTTTTATACTAATACTAAAGAAGTTACAGAGTTTAATCCTTTAATGCTTGTTAATAAATATAATTATTTAGGAAAAGATTTTCAAGTTCCAACTTTAGTTAAAGTAGATGAATTTGCTAAAGAAGGAATGATGCTTGATAAAGACACTAAGGATGCCTTCATTAAAATGGCAAGAGATGCTAAAGATAATGGATTAAATTTAAGAGCTATTTCTACTTATAGAACTTATGATTATCAAGCTAATCTTTATTCTAATTATGCTAAAACTGATGGTGTTAATAATGCAGATACCTACTCAGCAAGACCCGGTTTTTCTGAACATCATACAGGACTTGCTATTGATATTGATAATATAACAAAAGTTTATACAGATTTTAAAGATACTAAAGAATTTAAATGGATGATGGAAAACGCTCATAAATATGGTTTTATTTTAAGATATCCAAGTGATAAAGAAAATATAACTGGTTATATCTATGAACCTTGGCATTATAGATATGTAGGAGTTAAAGTTGCAACTTATATTAAAGAACATAATCTATCATTTGAAGAATACTACTATGAATTTTTAGACAATTAAATTCTTTCGAACCACTTTCGTTTCATTTTTCGAACCACATTTACTTCAAAAGTTTGCAAAGCCTTATAAATACTGGATTTTATTAGTTTTCTTTCGTTCCATCTTTCGCCTCATTTACTCTAAGTACATTAATTAGAAAGTAAATAATATGTTAAATTACAAAATATATTTCTAATAATTGCTACTTAAAATGTCGAAAAAAAAGAAATACTTATTATAAAGCTATTTCTTTAATACTTTGATTTTAGGTTTAATTTCATCTTCATAAGTTATATCAGGAGTTATCGTTTTCGTATTTGTAATAACTTTAGAAGTCTCTTTCGAATCTTTTACATACTCTTCAACTTTTTCTTTTTCAATATTTTCAAATTCAGCTATAATTAAATTTAATCTTCCCATTGCTCCTTGATAGTTAAATAAACTATTAGATGTTACTTTAGTTTCTATTAGCAAAGTAAGAATGAAAAGTACAAATAAATTAACAAATAATAAATTATTAGTAAGTGCTATTCCAAGAATTGATGTTATAACAGAACTAATATCTGATATCTCATATTTTAAATTAGGTAATTTGTTATGTCTTTTATTACTTAATTCTAGATCTTTATTTAATTCTTTTACCTTTTCTAAATCAAAATCTTTATCATATCTTATAAAGTCAACATAGAATATATCATTTTTTAATTTTTTAGTATTATAATTAGCAATTCTTGTGCCAGTTAAGATTAAAGGAATTAGAAAAGATATTATATTTAAATAACTTAAAGGAGGATATACAATACTTATTAATAAGGTAAGTATAGATGTAGGAAAGCTTGCTAAAATTAACTTATCAATTAATTGATCTTTTTTAGTATTTTTAGTTATATTCATTTTTATTTCCTTAATTTTTTCTTCAAATTTA
>CANRHS010000063.1 GCA_947630495.1 uncultured Bacilli bacterium
GTTATCTAAATATTCTATTAAATTAAAAATCTTATTAATATCTTCTACTTTTATATTTAATAACTTACTTAATTCATTCTTATCATATTCTTTAGTATCAAGTGCTAACTTCTCCATATCTAAACTACTAAATAAACTTGTATCTAGTTCATTTAAATAAGGAGTATTAGTTTTAAGATAACTTACTTTATTAAGAAAATCAATTATTTTATACTTACCTTTATTATCTACTTCTAACCTCTTAATTAGTAAGAGATTATCTATTAATTTAGAATCAATCATGAATAACTTACTTAAAGAATTACTATCCATTTTTTCATTTAAAGTATCTTTATTACTAAATGTTTTTAACATATTTAAATTATCAATATCATCTTCTTTAAATAAATTAGAATACTCTTTATTTTTTAAAACATAATCTAAAGTAAAATTACTAAATTCATTGATTGTCATTTTGTAATCAAGATTACTTTTTAAAATATAGTATTTTATTAAATCATTTACCTTTGTTTTATCTATATTAAATAAACTAGCTAAACTATCTTTATTAAGTTTTTTATTAATTGTTTCTTTATTTGTAAATTTTGTTAAAGTATTTAAACTAGTTTTATCTGTAATTTTATTTGCATACTTTTTATTATTTAAAACATCTTTATTGATAAAATTAGTAAACTCTTCTAAAGTTAATTCTTGATTAGTATTTTTTGATAAGTAATAAATTAGTAATTCTTTGATACTATCATTATCTATTTCTAAAATATTGGAAATATCTCCTATACTTCTTTTTTTATTAATATTATTACTAGTTATAAAGTTTTTAAGTCTCTCTATATCCTTCTTTGTTTCCGTATCTATCTTTTCATTAGTACTAGAGTTAGTATAAGCATTTGTTTCAATAAAGTTAATAAAGTCATTGAAAGTTATTTTACTTTCATTTTTAGTATAGTAATCATAATAAATTATTTTTAATAAATATTCTTCTAAAGAAGTATCACTTCCTAAGTCATTTAATTTTTGATTTAATTTATCATAACTTAATTTTTGATTAATGGTATTACTATATCCAAGGACTTCATCTATTTTATTATCTTTTTCAAGTGTTTCTAACTTACTAGCTATTTTTTCTTCAGCTTTATTTTTATAAATAATTGCCATTTGATTTTGTTCTTTAAAGACTTTAGAAATCATATCACTTTCTTTATCGGTATAGTCTATTCCTAAGTTACCTTTTAAGATAAAACTTAAAATAAAGATTATTAAAAAAGCTGGAATAGATAGAAATCTAGTTTTATAACTTAAAGATGCAAGTTTTTTTAACTTAATATGGGGAGTTTTCTTCTTCGTTTTCATAATCCATTTATCAAACATTAAAATTAAAGATGGTAAAACAAAGAAAATGCAAAGTAAACTGAATAAAACTCCTTTCGCTAGAATAAATCCTAAGTCTTTGCCAATTGTAAAACTCATGAATATAAGAGCAAGTAAGCCAACGATTGTGGTAATAGAACTACTAGAAATTGCAAGAAATGCTTTATGTAATGCCTTTTTCATTGCCTTGACTTTATCTTTTTCCATTTTTTTCTCTTGGTCGTAGCGATTCATAAGCATAATCGAATAATCCATCGATAGTGCCATCTGTAAAATGGCTGCAATTGAGTTTGTTATATGCGAGATACTTGGAAATATTATATTAGTTCCTTTATTTAAAATAACTGCCATTAGAATTGATGCTAAGAATAAAAATGGTTCAACATATGATTCACACATGATAATTAAAATTATTAAAGCACAAAAAACAGCAAGAACAATAATGCCAAATGGTAGTACATCTTTATTAGACTCCGTTACATCACCACTTGTAGAAATGCTATAATCTTGATACTTATCATTAATTTCATTATATATTTCTTTAGCAAGTTTACTATCTTTCTTAGCATCAATTGTCATAGTATATAAAGTATAATTATCTTTATTATAATCTTTTGAATCATCATGTTTAACTTCTTTTACACCTTTTATACTTTCTAATTCTTCTTTAATTTTTTCTTTTTCATCACTTTTTAAATCTTGAAACATAATATTTAAAGTACTAGTTTCAACATTTTTAAATTCTTGATCCATGATATTGTTACCTATTCTAACCTTACTTGATAAAGGTAAATACTCAGAAATATCATAGTTAATTTTTACATTACTTGATAAAAAGATACAAGTAATTGTAAAAATAATAAATAAACCTAAAATAAAATATCTTTTATCGACTATAAAATCTGTAATTTTTTTCATGTTAATAGTCTCCTTCCTAAAACCACATTACATTATATTCGTTTACCTTAAGTTAGGAAAGTATAAAATTATATAATATGTCTAAATTTAGACAATTTATGATAAAATGTATTTATTTTAAGAAAAATAAGTGCTATAATATTTACAATTTTTGAAGGGAGTAATTATATGAAAGTTCAATGTCTAAATTCATCGGCTCTTAAAACACGGAATTTAATTAAAAAAACATTTGCTGAATTATTAAATGAAAAACAATCTTTAGAAAAGATAACCGTAACCGAACTTGTAAAACGTGCTGATATTACAAGAAGTACTTTTTATACCCATTATGCTAATATCTATGAAGTAGTTCAGGAATATAAAATGCAAACAATTGAAATTATTTGTAATGATGAATTAAAACTTTATACAAGAAGTGATATCTTAGAGTATTTTGATAATATATTTACTTGTTTAAAAGAAAATGAAGAAACTTATAAGTTATTATTAACTGTAAATGATGCTTTACTCTTTTTAGAGAAATTAAAAAAAATAGCTAGTAATAAAATAACTGATGCTTTAGTAAGTATTTATCCTACTAAAGATTATAATCTAACTATTTCTTTCTTAATGAATGGAATTACTATTGAAATTATTAAATACTTTCGAGAAGAGTCTAATTATACTTTAGATGATTTATTAGTAAATCTTAAAGATTGGTTTCAAAAATTAATTATTTAAATCTCTTAAAATAAGGAATTATAAATAATACAAAAATAAATACAACGATAAGAAGTCCATATGTTTTATTTACTAAACTATAATAAACTGTATATATTAAGAAGCCAAAGTAAAAAGTAAAGAAACTTATTTTAAAGATTTTCTTAAAAATATTAACTAATTTATCTTTATTAAGTAATTCAAACATTCCTTCTAAAGTATAACAAATTGAACAAACAAGAAATGGTATAATCATTAATCTTACAAAATTATTGTTTTTAAATATTGCCCAACTTAAGATACTAGAAGTAATTATTCCAACAATAATTTTTCTGATGCTAATTATCTTTTTCATACTTTATTCTGATAACTTTCTAATTGCATCTTTAAGTAGTCCTAAGTCTTTAGCCTTCTTTAAAGCAATTAAATTTAATAGAAAACTTTCTATATATTCTTCACTCTCTTCATCCTCATTATCTTTTAAAGTTAAAGTTTTATCATCTATTTCTAGTACTTTTTCTTGATTCTTTAATATCTCTTCAGTCCATTCAACAGATGCATATTTTAAATATTCTTCATCAAATAAAATATCAGCATCAAGACTATAATCTAATATTTCAGGATTATATAAGTTAAAAAACTTAGCATATTCTAAAGCATGATAATTAATACCTAATAAAATATATGATTTTTTTAATATATTAAGTAATACATCTAAAGAATTAATATTTTCAAGTAAAGTTATAAAGGCATCTTCTTGAATAATAAAATCATGTTCATATATATCATGCGACTTAGTATATTCAAGTAACTGTAACATCTTAGGATGTTTCCTTATTTTTTCAGTTGGATTGTTTATTCCCAATATTTTAATTAATTCGTTCATATTCATAACTCTCTCCATTTAATTATCTAAATTTTATCAAAAAAATGAGTAAAAGTAAATACTCATTATATTGATAATTTATATTGATTATTTATAGTTCCATCACCAGATATTATTTTAACATTACTTTTTAAATATAAAGTTGGTAGAACATAATATAATTTATTAGAAACAATAACATCATTTACGTTTAAAACTTCACAAATTGTTCCACTATAATTATTAGCTGAAATTGGAGATAGTAACCACATGGCTTTATATATTTCTAACCAACTTGTTTTGTTAGCTTCTTGCTTATAATTATAAAGTGTTGTATTTGTCCAAAAATTACTATTTACTGAATAACCATAATCACTTGGATATAATAAAGCAATTTCTCCATTCCAAGATGCTTTATTAGTACTCCAAACATTACAGTTTTTATTATGAGATCCACCCGTAACAGAACTATCACAAAGGACATTTCCTCTTTCCTGAACATAGGCTTCATTGGCTTTTACCATTACATCAGGCTCATTTCTTTCAGGATTATCTATAGTACTAATGTTTCCTAAATAATATGTACTTTTTTTAATCATTTTTTTAGAATCTTCATTTATGTAATGTAAATATCCATAATTTTCAGTTTCACTATCATCTTTTTCCGTATTTAAATAATATTGAAGTCCAGCTGTTGTCCAATCATTTGAAGGTAGAGTGGTATTAACAGTATCATAATTATAATAATTTACACCATCAGATTTATCATTTCCTTTTAAATTATAATTTTTTAGATTTTTAGTATAATTTACAGGAATAATACTATTATCTATAAAATCTCCTCTAACTAATTTAATATTTTCATTACCATCTTCATCTTTGAATACTCCTATTATTCTCCAATTCTCATCATTAAAAGTTACATAGTTATTTACATTAGGTCCAGAATATCTATATTCTCTTATTTCTTCTGTTTCATCTGTTTCATTATATAATTCTCCATCTTTGTTAACTGCTACTAAGCCACCTGTAAAATCTTCTTTACTTGATTCTTCATATTTAACTAGTTTTGCCTTTATTACATCTTTTGCGTAATTACTTTCTTGATAAGCATTTAAAGATATTTTTGCTTTAAATGTTTTTCCCATATAAGTATTATCTGCTTCTTCTGCTAACCACGCTTTTACTTTATAAGTTCTTGTAGCGCCTGACTCTAAAAAGCCCTCAAATTCTATATATTTATCTTCACTTAATATTTTAGGTTCTGTATATCCATCATTATCTTTATTGCTTATATACTTTATTACACTTTTAAATTCGGGACTTGTACTTGTTTCTTCTATTGATATATCATAATAACTTCCAACTGTTCCTGTATTTTCAATAGTAAAACTTAAAACATCTTCTTGAGCCATTCCCTCTTCATCTGTCATGGGATATATATTTGTTAAATTTAATTTTTCAGTTTGACCATCTTTAAATATTACTTTTAAGTCACCTATTGTGATAGAATAATTGTTTTCACTCACTTTTGTACTTCTTAAAAGAGCATAACTTGAAGATATTATTAAGATTAAACTAAATGTTATTACCATGATTATTAATTTTTTTCTATTGCTCATTTTATTCACTCCCTCTCAGAAATTAAAAATACTAAACTCTTTATGCTTATTTAGGTCTATTTTATTTATACTGTTGTAACTATATTATACTAGATTACCCCCCCCGAGGTTAACTTATTGTTTACATATTTCATACTATCATATCCTTCTTTTTATCTTAATTTAATAATAGCATATTTTTTTCTTTTTGAGAATACTTTTTATTATTTTTTTTTATGTTTTATAATTTTTGAAATTATAAACAATATAACACTAGGTATTAGAAATTCTACTCCTCTTAAGATTATATAAGTATAAAATGGAAAAGAAGTAGAATAAGAATCATACCTAAAATAATCAATAGTTAGCATACCTAAAAATATAATAACTAAGATAGTAGCTAAAATATTCAAGTACTTTGTCATCTTCATTTAATCATCCCCTTAACTATTTTTCAATTAAAGTATAACAAAAAGATAGGTACTTGTAAATACCTAATCTTAACTACAAATGCCACCTTGTTTTAGAAATTTCTTTTTAGTTAAATTAAGAGAATCAATTGCATCTTTATAAGAATAACCAGCACTAAATTCTAATTCATAAACCACACTATTATCTGATATATCAGTTTCTTTAACATATATTTTCCATAAATAATCGTAACTTTCATAAGGCTCAAAATTCTTAGTTTCTTGGTTATATTTTTTTACGATTCCTGGAGATATCATCAAATTATATTTTCTATTATTTAACTTACATTCAAATGCCTCTTGGTTATTTTCCGTAAAATCTCTTAAAGTAAATCCATAAATTCCAATTCCTAGTAATAAGGCTAAAACAATAATATAAATACCTAAGAATAATTTATTTTGTCTTTTTAATACTTTTTCCGTTTTTGATACTTTATCCATGATAATATCTTTAGTATCAATACCTAGTAATTCATCAGCACTTACTTTAAATATTTTAGAAAGCATCACTACTTGTTCTGAAGTTGGAGTAGTCTCTCCTAATTCCCAGTTAGATATAGTCTGTCTTGAAACATCTAAAAGTTCGGCTAACTCTTCTTGTGATAACCTCGCTTCTTTTCTCTTAATTTGAATATTTTTTCCTAACATTTTTTCTCCTTTCCCCCTTATTCTATATCTAACTAATTAAATATACTACCAAATATCTTTGGAATGATGGCTAACTTTTTTAACAATTATTATTTTTAAAATAAATTATTAACTGCCTTTATATACTCGTTTACTAAATTACTGGTTTTACTCTTATAAATAATATCTTTAGCAAGGGTTATATCATCGGTTATAATATTATCAACTTTTAAATCGATCATTTTATTAATATTTTCTTTCGTATTAACTGTCCAAACATAAATTTGTTTTCCTTCCTTATGAACTTTTTTAACTAAGGATTCTGTTATACTTGATGCTTCAATACTAAAGTTATCAGCGTCACGAAGTGATAAAATATCACCATAAGCAAAACTCATAACATAGACAGTTTGAATACTACTTTCATATTTTTTAACATTTTCTAAAACATTATAAACTTGCGAAGTAATAACACAGTTATCTTCATAATGATACTTTTTAATAATATCAACAACTAATTTTTCAAAGTCTTTCTCATAACCAGTTGGTTTTAATTCAATATTTAACTTCATATTATTTTCCCTGGCCCATTTAATAGTATCATCTAAAAGTGGTATTCTTTCATCTTTAAATTTTTTATCTAAATGACTTCCAGCATCAAGTTCTTTAATTTCATCGTAAGTTACTTCCCAAGTATTCTTATTAACTCCCGTTGTCCTTTTAAAGTTTGTATCATGCATAATAATAATTTTCCCATCCTTTGTCTCTTGCACATCAAGTTCTACCCAATCAGCACCTAACTCCTTAGCACCTTTAAAGGCACTTAAAGTATTTTCAGGATACAAAACGGATGCACCCCTATGAGCCGTTACTTCTAAAGTCCTTACATATTCAATATTTAAATTATATTTTCCTTTATAAAGTCCATAAGTAAATAGAACTGCCAAAACAAAAGCCATACTTCCTAAAATTATTACTACTCTTTTTAATCTTAAATGATTTTTCTTATTTCTTTTATTTTCTAATACTAAAACTTGACTTATCTTTTCTTTTTTATCTTGTTTATGTAAATAGAACAAAACACTTATACTAGCATAACTAATAGGTGTTGATAAAACTGTAACTATAATAAATGATAAAGCAATGAATATCCAAATAATAGTTGAAGTAATACTTTTTAATAGAATAATCTTACCAAATAATTTATTAAATAAAATAATAATTAAAATTCCAATTACAATAAATAATAAGTAGATAATTGTAAGAAAAATTTGAATAACTATTAAGGTTAATAAATCTTTTAAATGTTTCTTTTTACTTAATTCAATACTTTTATTTCTGGCTTCTTTAAAACTTAAATCTTCTAAAACATAATAATGAAGGGCATAGATCCATCTTAATAAAATAATTGCTAAAACTATAATCAAGATACTAAAGATAATTAATAAAGTTTGATTTTTAACAATAAAGTCCATGATAAATTCTGGTATTTTAATCGTAGTTACTAAATTAGAAGATAGTCCTATATTTAAAAATGGTATTAAAAATAATACTAAAAATGCTAAAGGAATATTTTTTAGTTTAAAGATATTTTTACATTTATTTAA
>CANRHS010000064.1 GCA_947630495.1 uncultured Bacilli bacterium
ACACTAGAAATTGTTGCTTTACCTTTTTGCGCGTCTCAATTTTCTAACTTTTACTCCACACCAGAAATTGTAGAGCCAGAAAGAAAGCCCATCGGCGAGATGGACAACAAGCCTTCCTGGTTTCTTGTTTCACTTCTTTTTCATAAAAGAAGTGAAGCCACCGGCAGGTTAATTTATAAGCTTTTTACTTTGACATTTTTTTAAACTTTTATATTGACATTTACACCTTCTATTTTCAAAATTCGCGTCTCGCCTACAGGCGAGTTTATCATTATTGCCAATATTTTTCTTATTACTCCTTCTATACTTACTACTGTATCAAATTTGCCTGTCCCCCTCGGACTTCGCCCTCGATGGGACTCAACTTGTCAACGTGAATGGTGATGTCGAAGTTCCTTCGCCCCCATTTATCGTTACGGTTGATTTCAGATAAAGGGCTGGGCGGGCGCCGTAACGGTTATTCGCGTGGTCGTAGTCCACATAGCCATCACTAGTCCAGCGAGCGACAATGTAAGAGGTACCGGAGAAGGGCGACAAGAGCCATTCTGATGTTGAAGTTGAATGATTTGCTTCCTTATAAAGCCAACTTGTATCTTTTGCTGCGCTATTATAACTATATAATATTGTTCCACTCCAATAACTACTATCTGCACTATATCCATAATCACTTGGATACATTAGCGCTATTTTTCCGGTCCACGTTGCCTCATTTCCACTCCAGACATCTCCTCCACTACAACTTCCACTACATGTTGTACTTCCTCTTTCATGCTCATACGCTGTTACTGTATCATCTCCACTTGAGCCATATTTAAAGTTTCCCAAATACCATTTTGCTTCATATATCATATTTTGTGCTGTGCCAGTTAGAGATTTCAAATATCCATCTGTTGTCCCTTCTGAATTTAGCCAATATTTTAATCCGGCTGTTGTCCAATCATTATAATTTGTTCCTGTCCTCGTACTATTCCAATATGCTGTTGCTCCACTATTATATCTTATATTAAACTCTTGACCACTTACTGTATATGTATCTGGCATTGCACTTGCTGGTAACACTCCATTTCTTACTATCTTCATATGTTCTTGTCCTGCTGCATCCTTGAATATTCCTATTATTCGCCATTTCTCGTCATTAAATGTTACATAGTTGTTCGCGGTTGCTCCAACATATCTATATTCTCTTATTGTTGATTTATCTGCACTTTTATCTGTAATTGGTTCACAACTTTCTTCACTACATGTTGTTGGTATTCCTACTAAGCCCCCTGTTCCTAATTTCTCTTTTAAAGTATCTGTTGCATATGTTTTCTTTTCATATATATAATCTTTACTCTCTCCTGTTACTTTAATAGTTGCATCAAAAGTTTGATTAACTTCTTCATAATAATAATCTATCCAGAAAACTATTTTACCTGTTATAGACTCACTTGGATCAAGATTTTCTAAAGTATATAAATTATTACTTTCATCTAATTTAGACAAATCTGATGTTATAACTTCTTCATTATTAATATAAAGAGCATATCTTAAAGCACTTTTATCTATAGTTATACTTTTTATATCTAAAGCAATATAAACTCTAATTGGAACTTTACTAATATTTTTAACTGTAAATTCATATGGAGGGTTTTGTTTACCTAAAGAATCCATCATAGGAACTGCTTTATCTTCTGATAAATAAATATTTTCTGTTTGATTAGTAAATTCTATATCAATTAATCCTGATACTAACTTATTTACTCTTGTATCACTTTGATTAGATACAAAGTAAGCTGCTGCAAAAGAGATGCCTAAAAACATAACGATAGTAAATACTAGCATTAAAGGCTTTTTATTATGGTTTTTTTTCTTTATTAACATTGGTTCATTATACATAATAAAACATCTCCTATTATTCTTATAATGTAATAATACCAAATATTTTAAAAAATTGCAAGAGTATCTTACAATTTCTTAAATATTTTTTTATAATTGTCATTATTTTTAAGTAAATCTTGATGGTTACCATCAGCAATTACTTTATTATTATCTAACATAATTACTTTATCTACAAAGTCTTCACTTATTAAATCTTTATATTTTGTTATAACTATAATAGTATTATCTTCTTTCATTGATTTTAATATTTCTATTATTTTTAAATAAATATCATGACTTAGATAATCAAATGTTTCATCAAATAACATTATCTTAGTTCTTTTTAAAAGAACTCTGATAATTGCTAATACATATTTAACATCACTATTAATATTTAAAGCATCAGTATCTAGTATTGTATCATAGCCATTATTAAGAGCCATAATATAATCATGAATATTAAATTCTTTACATAAATAGACAACATTTTCAAAGTTAGGATCAAAGATAGATAAATTATCTCTTATACTCATATTAAAGAAAGTTGGATTTTTACGAACACAACTAACGATATTACTAAGTTTCTTAGGATCATAGTCTAAAACATTTATATTATCTATTAATACTTCTCCTTCATGTTGTCTATTATATCTTAAAAGTAAATCAAATATTCCAGTTTTACCTGATGCTGATAAACCAGTTATAATTGTAAAAGTATTAGGTAAAATAGATAAAGTTACATTATTTAAAATTGGGTCTTTTCTATTACCATATAAAACATTTTTAAATTCAATAGAACCTAATACTTTAGAATCTTCTATTTCTCCATAGTTACTACTTGCATATTGAAATAACTTATGAATTCTTAGTCTTGCTACTTTAACATTGATATTACTTTCAAAAAGAGTAATAATAGATGTAAATAATAAATTTAATTTGGCATAATAGTTATAAATAATGGTTAAAACTCCAATTGTTAAATGACCCTCAGATATTAATTTAATACCTAAAACTAAACATAAAACTTGAAAGATATCAATTAAACCTAAAGATACCTGTTTAACATTATATTTATCAATATTTAATTTATTATTCCATTTGGTATAATCTTTTATATTATCCATGGTTCTATCATGAGCAACATTAAAGATATTAAAACCTTTTATTTCTTTAACCGATAACAATAATTCTTGAAATAAACTGATTCTCTTATCATGTCTATTTTTTCTTTCTGAATTAATACTTGCAATTCTTGGATTATAAAATATTAAGATAAATAAAACAACTAAAGATACAAATAAAGTTAAGTAACCTAGAACTATATTAACTGTAAAGAAATAGATAACTATATAAATAGTTTCCATTATTTCAACTATTCTAATAACTAAAGTTGCATAATAATCACTTAAAGTTTCAAAGTCTTCGCTCATGATATTACTATATTCTGATAAACTAAAACGAGACAAACTATATAAAGAGTTATTACAGGTTTTAGATAGTCCTAAATCTAAATAAGTTTTATATAAATTAGAATATAGTTTATAATAAGTAATTTGATTAATTATTTCAGATATTCTATAAAGTACTGTAAAGATAAAGAACATGAATATCATATGATAAGCCGCATTAAAATTACCTTTAGTTATGGAATCAATTCCATAACTATAATAAATTGGTATAGCTAAAAGAAAGGCACGGAGTGCCAAACTACAAATAAATTTTATTATAAAATATTTTTTATTTTTTAATAAGACTTCTCGGTTTTCTTTCTTAGTCAAAATATCACCTATTCTTTACTAACAGTCCAAGTTTTAAGAACATTACAGTTATCACTTGATGGAACTGGAGATGGTGGATTAACTTTTAAAATAATTGGAACTTTAAAGGCTGAACCAAAGCATAAACAATAACCTGGTTGTAAAGCCTTTTGTTTTTCAACTATTTCTTCTGTAATATTAGGAACCATCTTACTAATATATTCAATATCTCTTGGATGGGTTGTTTTAAATATCAAAAAGTTTGCACATTGAGACATAACGGTTTCTGATAACTCTACTGGTCTTTGAGAAATAAGGGTTAAAAGAATACCATATTTTCTTCCTTCTTTAGCAATTCTATCAAAGATATTATAACCTAGTAAATCTATATCTTCTCCACTTTTTATATAACGATGAGCTTCTTCAACAATTAAGTTAAAGGGAATAGATGCTCTATTTTGTAAACCTTTTGTATATTCAAATATAATTCTTGATAAGATTTTAACTATTACTTTAGCAATACTATCATCGATATCTTCTAAGTTAATATTTAATAATTGATACTTTTGACCATTTTGAATAACTAAACTAGATAAGTATTCTTCAACTCCAATAAAGTTTGGATAATCAAAGAATTTCTTAACTTCACTGATAATTAAACTATGTAATTTTACTTTAACAGCAATGGCTTCGCCATAAGTGTTATCATTATCTAACCAGTTTTCACTTATAAGTGTAAAGTTTAAAGCCTTCTCTAAATCTTCTAAAGTATATTTATTGTAGGTTGTTGGTTCGTAGTTATCTAAGTTAGGATCAACGAAGGATGCAATATATTGAGATACTAAGATACTTTCAGTGAAATTACCTTGACTATCAACATTAAAACATTCTCTAAATTTTCTCGTGTATCCTGCTCCTTTAACTTCTGCTTCCATATTAAATTCATTAGTTGTACAAGTATTGAAAATTGCAAAGATATCATTTCTCTTAGTACCAGGCATCTTATTAGAATAGAATATTTGTAACATTGCTTTAGCAATAATATGATTTTTATATTTATAACTTGTTTCATCATTTAAAGAGAATATCTTAGTTAATTTAATCATTCTTTCAATAAGCGTTAATTGACTAACTTTATCTACTTTTAATAAAAGGGCTAAATCATCTATATTTAAAAGCCAAACAGGTATATTTAATTTTTCATAATTATTATAAGAACTTGTTGTAATAACTTTAAAATGATAATTAGGATTAATTTCGTTTAAGTTATTAAAAGCATTTATATATTCACCATTATTATCAAATATTATCATAGTTGCTTTATAAGGATAAAAGTTAGGAGTTTTAAAAACTGATTGTAATAGAGATGTTGTTCCATAACTTTTACCACTTCCGGAGTTACCTAAAACTGTTAAATGGTTACTAAAGATATTATTAATACTCATATAAACTGGTTTATTGTTATAAAATGGACTAATTCCCATTGTCATATTACCATATTCATTAGAACCTGTTATCATTAAAGTTTCGTTTTCATCAAGGAATCTAATTTTAGATGTTAGACTAGGTTTACTAATAATACCTCCTTGAAATTTACCTCCAATTATCTCACCTATAAATCTGGTTTCAACTATATCATCATGAACATATTCAACCTCAGATACAACCTGACGATTGGCTTCATCAACAAAGACTAAATGTTGATTAATTAAATTAACCTGGATTTCCCCTTGAACTTTAATATGAGCCCCATGATCACTTATATAAACTATTTTTTCAAACATAATATCCTCCCTATTCTTTTTAAAATAAATTTTCTAGTTCACTTTTAATAGTTTTATCATCTATCTTCTTAATTATAACATTAATTTTTTGTTTTTTGTAGTATAATTTTAAATTTTTTTCATATTCTACTAATTTTTCTTCAATTAATTTTAATTGTCTAAAAATAGCATTACGAGTTATTCCATATTTTTCACTTATTTCACCATAGGATAAGTTATTAAAACAATATTCTTGAAAATACATTTGTTGTTTTTTAGTTAGTAAACTTCCATATAAATCATATAAGTTATTTAAATAAAGTAATCTATCTATATCCATCTTACATCATATCCTTAAATAAACCATAGATATAACTTTCTATATCAAAAGGTTTTAAATCATCTACTTTTTCACCTAAACCGATGTATTTAACAGGTATTCCAAGTTCTTCTTTAATTGCAAGCACAATTCCTCCTTTTGCAGTTCCATCTAGTTTTGTTAAAACTATTCCTGTAATATTAGTTATTTCTTTAAAGTTTTTAGCTTGACTTATCCCATTTTGTCCAGTTGTTGCATCAATTACCAGTAAAGTCTCTTGAGGGGAACCTGCAATTAAAGAGTTTATAACTTTATTCATTTTCTCTAACTCTTTCATTAGATTAACTTTATTTTGAAGACGTCCCGCGGTATCAATTAAGATTACATCAATGTTTTCTTCTTTAGCTTTAGATATGCCATCATAAATAACACTTGATGGATCTGCTCCTTCTTTACCTTTAACAAAACTACAGTTAACCTTTTTACTCCATTCTTCAAGTTGTTCTATGGCTCCAGCCCTAAAAGTATCACCTGCAACCATCATTACACTTTTTCCATCTTTAATTAATTTACTAGCAATTTTACCAATCGTTGTTGTCTTACCTACTCCATTTACTCCTACAAATAAAATAACCGTAGGTCCATCTGGATTAAAATTAATCTTATTAGTTAAAATAGAATTATCAACATATATAATAAATAATTCATCAACAATTACTTCTTGTAAATAATTTAAATCTGTAATATTTTCTGTTTTAACCCGTTTTTTTAATCTTTCAATAAAAGATAAAACCGTATTAACTCCAATATCAGCCATGATTAAAATATCTTCAAGTTCCTCAAAATATTCATCAGTTATCTTTTTAGTCTTATTATTTAAAGTAATTAATTTATTAACAAAATTATCTCTTGTTTTCTTTAATCCTTCATCATATAACTTAATATCATTATTTTTAATTTCTTCCTTTTCTTCTTTTTTAAATACATTTTTTATTTTATTAAATAGTCCCATATCTCCTCCATATATTGATTATAACATTAAGCCTAAATTAAGTAAATAATTAATTTAAAAACATACCAAATTTGGTATGTCATCTTGTTTCAAATTTTAATCTCTTACCTTTAAATGCAATTACCATTTTAATAATCTTATATCCTTTTAAACTTACTTCATATTTCATTTCATCTATTTGTCTAAATCCCTCTTCAATTGTATTATCAAAATCTGAATCTGAAACTTTAAACTCAATTATATAAGCCGTTTTAGTTTTATCAAATGGTTTTAAGATTAAATCATATCTTCCATATCCAGACTCTCTATTGCTAGTTATTTCATAATTACTAGCACCATTCATTAACAAACCCATTGTAAATGCATGATAGAAGTTTTCTCCATTATTGTTATCAGGAACATCAAAATAGCTAAAACTTTCTATTACTGTATTTTCAAATTTTTCTTTAAATAATTCTAATTTATCATTATATAAATATTCTGTAAAATCATAACTATTTAAAGGTCCACCTGAAAACCAGTCCTTAACTATATTTTCTAAATTCTTTCTAATTTCTAAATTAGGTATTTTTAAAGTTGCATCTTCATAGTTTTCTAAAAATTTATTAGGTGTTAAATAACCACTAAACATAAATAAAGTATAAATATTATCTTTATTTCCTTCTAAACTACTAAGATCTAAATTAACATTTAAATTAATATGTTCTATATAATTTGTTTTAAGTAAATCTTCAAAACTATTTAATATCTCTTGTTTATTATTTAAATTATAAATTAAATTTTTAAGTAAACCTACTCCTCCTGTGTTAGTCCAATAAGGTATAAAAGCATGATCTTCATTTTTTAAATATTTTAAAATACTAATTGGATTATAAATAGTTGTTTTATTAAATAAATAACCATCATACCATTTCTTTACATCATCAAAAGTATCAAGTAAATCATACTTTTTCAAAGTATTTTCTACTTCATTTTCCGTAAAACCAAAGTAAGTAGAATATCTTGAATCAGTCATATTATATACTTCTATATTATTAGCATCACTAAATAAGTTTTCCTTGCTTATTCTGGATATTCCGGTTATTACTCCTTTTCTTAAATTATTATTATCTTTAAATGTTGTTACAAATAATTGTTTAATAAATGTTATTATTTCAGAATAATATCCCTTTTCATACCCATGTAAAATAGGTGCATCATATTCATCTAATAATACTATAACTTGCTCATTGTAATAATCACTTAAATATCCTACTAAATATGATAATGCATCAGCAAGTTCACTTTCTTCTTCCATTTTAATTATTCTATTATAAAAATTTAAATCTACATC
>CANRHS010000065.1 GCA_947630495.1 uncultured Bacilli bacterium
TAATAACATTATAATCTAACTTATTTTCTTTGTTAGCATAAGTATAATAATTACTTACTAATTTTCTTTTAGAATGCGAGATAATTGGATGACCTAGAAAATATATCATTAATTTGATATTGGTTTTAGTTACTATTTCTTCTATTTCATCTTTAGTTATTTCAGTTCCTAAATACGCATATTTACACCCCTTATCTTGATAATAATTACAGATATTATAATTTGTAATTAAATGGGTTTGATGTATAACTAAATTAATATTTAAGTTTAATCTTTTAACTATTTCTAAGATAGATAAATCATAAAATAAAATACCTTTTATTCTTAATTTAGAAAGACTAATTAACTTCGTTTCTAAATCTTTTATATCCTTATTAAAAATATTTTTATTAATACTAATAAATAAATCTATATCTTTATATTTATTTAAAATTTCTTCTATTTCTTTAATACTTACTTCATAGTAATTAATACTATAATTTTCTAAACCTATAATAAAAGAATTAGTAAATTCTAAGTATTCATCTAACTCTTTTTTATTTACATTAATAAGTAACATCTTACCCTCTTCTTTCAGTAACGGCAATTCCATCACCTATATCATAGATAGTAGTTTTATATAACATATGATTTTCCAAAAAGTAAGTATAGTCTTTTATTTTTCGAACAATTCCTTGAATGTTTTTACTAGGTATTTCTGATTCTTCCATTTCAACATAACCATGGAAATACATGTTATCCGTTATGATATAACCATCTATTCCTAAGTTATTTTCAAAGTGTTCAAAGAAGTCTTTATTTTTACCTTTAGCAGCATCAATAAAGATTAAATCGAATTCTCCATCTAACTTAACATTCAAAGCATCATTGAAAATTAAAGTTATTCTATCTTCTAAATCAAATTTTTTAATATTTTTTAAAGCTTCCATATATCTTGTTTCATCTCGTTCAATGGTTGTTATATGTACATCTTTATCAGCTCTTGCCATCATAATAGCTGAGTAGCCAATTGCTGTTCCTATTTCTAAAACATTTTTTATTTGTTTTTTGATAATAAATGTTGTTAAGAAATCAATGCCATCTTCTTGCATAATTGGAACATTGTTAACTTCAGCATATTCTTTTAAATCTTTTATATCGGCCATATTCCCCTCCTAATATCCAGCATTTACTTTCTCTAATTCTTTCTTCTTAGCTTCAAACTCCCCGCTTGTTTTAAAGAAGAAAGTCTCTTTGGTTTCAATATTTGAAATAAAGTATAAGTATTCAGTTTCAACACTGTTGACTGATGCTTCTATACTATCCTTAGAAACCATCGCAATTGGCCCAGCTGGAAGTCCTTTAAACTCAAGTCTTCTCGTATTATATGGATTAACATCATCATATTCACTTTGTTTAAGTGGTCTCTTATCATCTAGTTTTACTCCGTATCTTGCTGTTATGTCGCTTCCCAAATTCATATTATTTTTAATTCTATTCTTAAATACTGAGATAACATTTTTTCTATCGTTAGCAAGACTAACTTCTTCTTCAGCAATAGATGCAAGTGTTAATATCTCATGAACATTCATGTTATCTCTTTCAATTTGAGATTTATAAGGCTCAAGAATAATACCCATTTGATCAAGTAATTTTTTGAATATTTCGGTAACTGATACATCCCGACCCATGAAGTTATAAGTATCTGGGAATAAGTATCCTTCAAGTGGATAATAAATATCTTTATTTAATATATCATCCGTTATAAACCAATAATCTTCAATTAAACTGTTTAAGTATTCTTGATCTTTTAAAGTATTAAGTACATCTTCTTCCGTATTATCCGTATTCTCATCTATTACTTTAGCAATCTCTCGAAAGTTAATTCCTTCTTTAAAAGTAATTGTTATCTCCTCATCATTTATAATATTACCTTCTCTTAAAATCTTAACTATTTCTTTTAAACTCATACTTTCATTTAATTTATAAGTACCAGCCTTTAAATCATTTACTTTATTAAGTTTTAAATAGAAAACAAAGAATTTATCATTTTTAATTAAATTATTTTCTTTTAAAACACTTCCTATTCCACTTGATGATAATCCTCTTGATATAATTACTTCTTTCTCGGTTGCATTATGGCTAACTGGACTAATTAAACTTCTATATAATAGTATTAAAGTTACTACTAAACATAATATAATTAAACTTATTATTAATAATATTTTTCTATATTTTTTCATTGACTACTCCCAACATTATTCTTTTTAATTTATTAATTATTACTATCTCCACTTGAATTTTTAATTTCTTCTTGAAGTGACTCTAAAATTGTTTCAATTACTTTCCATTCTTTTTCCGTTTCAATTGGAAGTAACTCGGTTGAGTCTTCACTTTCAGGATTAAAGATAGATGCATATACTTGAATGTTTCCATCCTTATCTTTTGTATTATCTGTATAAACTATATAACTTTTCTTAGTCTCATCACTATCAAAAGTGAACAAAACATCACACTTAACTTCTTGTCCTTCATCATTAATTACAGTAAAACTATTTTTATCTTTATTTTTCATTTTCTAATATCCTTTCTATCTAAATATGATTGTAAAATAACTTGACTAGCTATCCCATCAACTTTCTTTTTTCTTTTACTCCTTGAAACATCCCCCTTAATCATCGCATCATTACTAATTTTTGATGTTAATCTTTCATCTTCTAAGATAACTTCTAAGTTAAAACGATTTTCAAGTTTTTCTTTAAATTCTAGGACAACTCCTGCCATATCACTTAAAGAATTATTCATGTTTTTAGGAAATCCTAAGATAATCTTATCAATCTTTTCATTTCTAATAATACTATCTAACTCATTAAGTAAATAGTCATAGTCTTCATTATGTCTAATTGTTTTATAAATAGTTGCAACAATCCCATTTGACTTACTAATACCTAAAGTCTTAGTTCCTAAATCTAATCCTAAATATGTCATTTCACATATCACCTCTATATCATATCATTTTTTTACTAATTTAGCAACTATATTTCTAAATAATATTTAACACTATCAGTAATTGCTTTAACATATTTATCTTGTTCGGTTAATAATATATTTAAATTAGTTGTACTATTAATAAAACCTAATTCAAGTAAATAACTTTCACATCCATGATTGCTATTATAATAGGTATTCCATGGCTTATCAGGATTACGATCATCTACATAAGCACCACTTACAATACCACCAGTTTCTCTTATTATATAGTAATAAGTTGTATCCGTTGTTGCTCCTTCATAGGGAGTATAACCTTTATCTTTAGCTTCCTTAGTCATACTTGCTAAATCACTTTTCGTGAATTTTCTTAGATAAACGCCTCTTGCTATTTTATTAGCAACATTCCCTGAATAAATGGTACTCGTGTTTTCAACAATATTGGTTGCTAACATTGATGCAAATTCATTGTCTGCATGATTTGGAACATAGATTTCAACTCCCCCATCTCCAACATTATAAACGGCTGAATTTTGATGAATTGAAAGTAATAATTTAGCCTTTGTCTCATATGGAACACTCACGCGGCTTCCTTCTCCATAATTTGGAATACTCTCATCCGTTTCTCTTGTTAATTTAACTTTTAAACCAAGCCCCTCTAAAGACTCTTTTAATTTAAGTCCATATTCAAGATTAATTTTACTTTCATAATGTCCATTTTTATTAGCACCTACATCATTTCCTCCATGACCTGGATCTATAACAATATCATAAATATCACTTGGTAGTTTAACATCTTCATTATTTAAAACCATAAATGACTTTTTATCATAATCTTCAAACCCAATCTTAATTTCTTTGTTATTAGAATCTTTAGTAATTGTATAATAAGTTATATCATCCATTTTACTTTGATCATTTAAAGTATAATATTTTGCTTCTTCCCCGTCACCTATTTTAATAAAGAAAACATATTTTCCAAGAGGTACTTTTTCTAAATTAATCCCTTGATTAATTAATTTATTAGTTTTAAAGTTTGTTACATCTTCTCCTTTTTCAAGTACTAATTCATATTCTATTTCATCATCTTCGTCTTTTAGTATTAAAACTATATCTTCATGATCTCCATCAATTGTTCCTGCTAAATTAAAGAATCTACCATAAGTTGTATAAGATGTAATATCACAACTTCCATCAACTCGGTTATTTAAACGCATTAATAAGGTTGGAGTCTCTTTCTGACTTCTTTTAACGGTAACTCCTGTTAAAACTAAAGCAACTCCTACTAAAGCAACTATAAAAACTCCAAAAAAAACTTTTTTCATAAACCTACCACCATTCCATTAAAGTATACTACAAAATTTCAAAAAAAGAAAGTTAATCTTTAGTAACTTCTTCTAAAATTTTATAAAATTCTTGAGGTGGATCTTTCATAAACTCTAAAACCTCCCCTGTTCTTGGATGTTTAAATTTGATTTTATAGGAATGGAGTAATTGTCCAAAATCATTATTTGATACTACTTTTCCATATAAAGGATCATTTACAACGGGATGATTAATATATTTCATATGAACTCTTATTTGATGCGTTCTTCCAGTTTCAAGTTTACATTCAATTAAAGTATACTTAGGATATCTTTTTAATACTTTAAAATGCGTAATGGCTTTTTTACTATTAAGACTAGTAACACACATTAATTCCCGGTTTTTAGGGTCTCTTCCAATTGGAGCATCAATTGTTCCAGTTTCATGATTAAAGGTTCCAGAAACAAGTGCTAAGTAATATCTTTCTACTTCTTTATCTTGAATCATTTTAGCTAATCTTTCATGAGTATAATCATTTTTAGCAACTAACATTAAACCACTTGTATCTTTATCTAGTCGATGGACTATTCCTGGTCTTTCTCCGTTATTACTAAGTTCATATTTTCCAACTAAAGCATTAACTAAAGTATCTTCATAGTTTCCAGGAGCAGGATGCACAACCATACCAGAAGCTTTATTAATAACCAATAAATCAGAATCTTCATAAACAACATCAAGTTTTATATTAGATGGTTTTATCTCATGACTTTCCAAATTTACTTCTAAAATCTTAATAATATCTCCTATACTTACTTTATAACTATTATTAACTATTTTATCATTAACTAATATCTTGTTATCTTTAATTAACTTTTGAATCTTACTTCTTGATAACTCCGTATTATTACTTAAATATTTATCAATTCTAATATCATTAACTTCTACTTTTATTTCCATGTCTACCTCTTATTATTTCTATTATCATTAAAATAACACTTATAACTATAAAACTATCAGCAAGATTAAAGATAGGATAATCATATCCAAATATCTTAAAATCTAAAAAATCTATAACTCCCTTATAAATAATTCTATCTAATATATTACCAAGTATTCCTCCTATTAATAAACTATAATAGATAACTTTATAATTATTTAATTTATCTTTATTCATATAATAACCTAAACCTATAATAACAGATATCCCTAATATACTAAGTAATATTTGATTACCTCTTAGTATACTAAAAGCAGCTCCATCATTCATAACATAAGTAATATTAAAGAAATTAGGTATTATCTTAATACTTTCATATAAATCTAAATTAGTTTTAATAACTAATTTACTAATTATATCTGTAATTAATACAACTATACTTAATATAATAACTTTCTTTTTCATATAATCACATGCTTATTATAACTTAAAAAGAGACTATTTTCAAGTCTCATTTTAATATTATTTGCATCTTTATTGCAATGTATATGGGCTATTAATACTACCCTGTCCTCCTGCAATTTGTACATCAGATTTGAGATAAAGGGCTGGACGCGTCCCGCCGGAGCGACTATTAGTGCTATTGGTGTACACATACCCATTACTAGTCCAGATAGCGACACTGCTATAGCCGCTGGAAGAGGGCGACAAGAACCATTCGTAATCCGAATGGTTGGCTTCTTTTTGTAGCCAACTCGTTGCTGCTGCATCACTATTATAACTATACAATTTTGTTGAACTCCAATAACTACTATCTGCACTAAATCCCATATCACTTGGATACATTAATGCTATTTTTCCTGTCCATGTTGCTGGATTTCCGCTATGTATGTTACTTGCATCTCTTTCACTTGTATATGCTGTTATTGTTGTATCTCCACTTGAGCCATATTTATTATTTCCTAAATACCATTTTGTTTCTTCTATCATTCCTTGTGCTGTCGTACTTAATGTTTTCAAATATCCATCTGTTGTTCCTAATGAATTTAGCCAATACATCAATCCTGCTTCTCCCCAGTTATTATAATATGAGCCCGATGTTGGATTATCCCAATATGCATAATTATATGAAATACTATTATATCGAATATAAAATAAAGTCCCGTTTGCTGTATATGTTGCTGGAAAATCAGCATATTGCAATACTTCAGTTCTTACTATTTTCATGTGCTCTTGCCCTGCCTCATCTTTGAAAATTCCGATTATTCGCCATTTCTCGTCATTAAAGGTTACATAATTCTTGGCTCCAAGGCCTGAATATCGATACTCTCTTATATTACTTCCTTCTTGGGTTACTTTGGTATTACTTGTTGTTACTCCAATTATTCCTCCAGTTTGTCCCATTGTCTTTTTAATTATATCAACTCCAGGAGGTGCAACATATTTTATCTCATAAGGTTTCTGTTCTGTCCCTTCCCCTCCTGTTATTAATACATTTGAGTTTAGATTAATGGATGGACGAACACCGATCGCAGCCGGACCAGGCGAATAGTCGCTGAGGTAACCATAGTTGCTGACGTTCCGGACGTCAGAACTACTATATGGCGTTATTAACCATATGTATGTTGCCGTATCTTCATATCCATTTCCTAACATTGCTGAGAACATTTCTCCTACTCTCGGTAATCCTACATATCCTTCCCATGTACTACTTGTCTTACTACATGATTTTGTTCTTTCTGCTGTATTACTTGCACTACATATTGTATTTTTATAACTTACTCCATAAGAATATTGTCCCAAATAGTATGTTCCTTTTACTAACATTTTTCTATATGTCTCACTTATACTTCCATACCATCCACTTGCTGTTGTATCATTCAAATATCCTGCCCAATAATCTGTACTCGTTCCTACATCACCATAATTTGTTGTTCCACTTGAAAAGTTCTTGGTCATTACTGCACCATCTGCACCTCTTACATAATCTACACTTGTTAATTTTGTAACACCATTTTCTATTCCTACTATTCGATATTTTTTCCCATCATAATTTACATATTCTCCACTTACTCTACTATTTAGTTTATCATTTACTTTGACAACAACCTTATCTCCTTCTATTCGATATGGATTTTCTTTTGTTCCTTCTCCTCCGCCTATCTTGATATCAGATTTTAGATTAATGGATGGACGGACGCCGAGCGGCGAACCTGAATTGGACAAACTGAGGCTGAGGTCACCGTTGTAGTAGACGTTCCGGACGTACGAACTACTATGTGGCGTTATTAACCACCAATAATATCCTATATTTAAATAATTTGTACTAGCACTTGCATTTTTATACGCTTGATAATATTCATATGCATTTAATAAGCCAACCTTACCTTCTACAATTGTTGTCTCGGCTGGTTTACTATTGGATGTTGTAGTTGTTGCATTCCATTTTGCATCTTGTACTATTATATTTTCTTGATTTTCTAAGGTATCTAAGAAATCTTCATTTAACCATTGATATATCCATGAACCTTGATAGGTTGTATTGCTTCCCCAATTTATTGCTGTTATTTCATCTTGCGTTATCATTTTGATTGTATTATCTGAATTTATTGCTGTTATTCTCCATAGTTTTCCTGAATACCATACATAGTTAAAGTTTATTTGGTCATTTGTTCCCGATAAATAGATAGTTCCATCTTCATCTTCTACAGTTAGATTAACTCCATCAGTTGTATGACTAGTAATTGACTTCTTTAAAGTACTTGTTAAATCTTTACTAGGAAATTCACTTGGAGTATGTATTTCTATTATTCTTTTAGAAGAGACTGTT
>CANRHS010000066.1 GCA_947630495.1 uncultured Bacilli bacterium
TCTTTTAACATATCATCAATCCTTTCTTATTTGACAGAGTCGGCCAACTCGACAAGATAACTATAACACAGGTATCCGAAAAAAGTCAAATTTTGTAAATTGGCATTTTGGGTGTCAATCTAGGGAAAATTTCCGAATTTGTCCTTGCTTTGAAGTCCAATTTCGAGATTTTCCTCTCTTGATGCTAGCAAAATGACCCCAAAACAGGGGTTTTGTATCAAGGAAATTCAAAAAAAATTTTTTTTAGTAGAAATTTTTAATTTTTCTGTGATTTTTAGTCGAAATTCTTAATTTTTGACCTTAAACTAAATAAATTCGTACATTTTGCACGAATTTAAGTTACTTTTTTTCAAAAGCATCGCTTCCTACTCCACATTTCGGACATTTAAAATCAGATGGTAAGGTATCTCCATAATAAACATAACCACAGACAGTACAAACCCAAGCTGTTTGATTATTCTTAGTAGTTACTTTTAAAAGTTCATCTTTATGTTCTTGATAATATTGATATAACATTGCTTCATCATTATTAAACCTTTTAGAAGCAACGAGTCTTCCTATAAAAATATCATGTGTTTCTACATCAATTGCATCAACTATTTCTAAAACCATATAACCAACTATATCTTTTAAGACTTTAATACCATCTACTTCTATATAATCAAAATCTTTAAACTTATCAGTATCACGAGACGTTTCAAATCCAAACTTCTTTATTATATTACCATCTACTTTTTTACTTAAAATACTAATTACAAACTTAGAATTCTTTTTTAAACATTCATTAGTATAATTATTTTTATTTACTGATACACTAATTAAAGGTTCCTTACTTGAACTTACTTGCATAACCGTATCTACTATACAAGCAGAACCCTCAGTTGATACCACAAACATCCCTGATAAAATATCTCTTGTTAAATTTCTTTCCATATATACTCTTATTCCTTTCTATAAATACTTTCTTGTTAATATCATATTTAGGGTTGGGGTTACAATTCTTGCATTATCTTCCATATAAGTTCCACGTTGTTTTTCCTCTTTAAAATCTTCTCTTTTTAAATCATATTCATTTAATAATATTTCTAAACATTTACTTGTTAGCATAATCTTTCTTTTATCAATTTCATTTAATTCATAATTTTCTAATCTTCTTAATAACTCCTGATTATAACTAATCTCTCTATTTAACTCTTTATCCCAAACAAGTGAAAGATTTCCATATAACCTTTCTCCACATCCATTTACTAAAGGATAAGGATTAACTCTGCTATCTAATATTTTAATTATCTCCTTTAATCTTTCTATTTCTATGCTTCTTCTTTCAGGATTTTCTACATACTCATTAACTTCAATTCTTAACTTATCATCGTCTACAAACCTACATAATGACAATGACTCTTTTTCAATATCTATATAAAACGTTCCTAAAAACCTTTTTATATCAGGTATTTCTTTCTTAAATAAGTTATAGGCTCTTGTATAAATATTATAAATAAATGCTTCCTTATAAATCTTTAATTCTCTTAAAGAAGTTCTATCTCTTAAACTTATATTTTCTTTTAAAGCCGAATATTCAAGTTCAATTAAACCATTTAAATAATCTAACATTTCTTTATTTAAGATACCTTTATAATTTTCTAATAAACTTTTTAATTCTTCTTTATCCATAAAAACCTCCATATTCATTTTAACACGAATTTAATTAATTAGAAACTAAAATTCTCTAATTTGACATATATTTTATAACTCTCTTTTAAAGATTACATATAATACTTTGATTGGAGGAAAAATGAAAAAGAAAGTTATTATTATAATTACTTTAGTTGTTATCTTCTTAGTTTGTTCTGCTGTTATCTTTAATTTTAATAAGAAAAAATCAGATTTAAAGAAAGTTAAGGTTGCTGAGGTTGCTCATAGTATTTTCTATGCTCCTGGATATGTTGCTCTTCATAATGGTTATTTTAAAGAAAATGGACTTGATGTTGAAATAACTCTTGCAAATGGTGCTGATAAAGTTACGGCTGCTGTTTTATCAGGAGATGCTGACATTGGTTTTTCAGGAAGTGAAGCAACAATCTATGTTTATAATCAAGGGGAAAAAGATTATTTAAAAACTTTTGCTCAATTAACTCAAAAGGATGGAAGTTTCATTGTCTCTCGTAAGAAAATAGATAACTTTACTCTTAATGATTTAAAAGGAAAGTATATAATTGGAGGACGTTTAGCTGGAATGCCGGAGATGACCTTAGAATATATCTTAACTAAAAATGGAATTGATCCACATAAAGATGTAACGATTGATACAAGTATTGCTTTTGCATCTATGCAAGGAGCCTTCATCGGAGGAACAGGTGACTTTGTAAGTTTATTTGAACCAAATGCTACCTTAGTTGAAAAAGAAGGATATGGTTATGTTGTTGCAAGTCTTGGAGAACTTGGAGTAGTTGTTCCTTATACAGCTTATAACGCAAAAATTTCTTATTTAGAAAAGAACCCTGACGTTATCGAAGGTTTTACTAAAGCTATTCAAAAAGGACTTGACTTTGTTCATGAAAAAAGTAGTAAAGAAATAGCTGAAGTAATTTTACCAGAGTTTCCTGATACATCTTTAACTGATATGATAACGGTAATTGATAGATATAAGAAGGCTGATACTTGGCCTAAGACAACCGAATTCACAGAAGAATCATTTAATCATTTACAAGATATCATGGAAAATGCTAACCAACTTGATAAACGTGTTAACTATAAAGATTTGATTTATCAAAAATAAATTTATCCACAGAAAATGTGGATATTTTTTTAATTTTAGTTTCAATAATTGCAGTTTAAAATGTCGAAAAAGATAGTCTAGATATCTAAACTATCTTCCGTTATACAAAATACAACATATAAATTGTAATGTAAAACAATGTAATTCTTACCATCAATATCAGTTGTTAAGAATTTCTTAATAACTGAATCTCTTTCTACCTCACCTTCATCAAAAATATTTTTTAGGTGCATTGAAATATTATTATTTTTCCATTTAATTAAACATTCCATTGCTTTTCTTTTCATATCAATCACAACTAAAATTGCCATATAACTCAAAAAAAGTCAATACAATAATGACTTTTTCTAAGTTATAAGTGTTTTTTTATATTAAATAATCTATTTGCGTTTGTTTTTCTTTTCCTTAACTTCTTCTTTTTCATCTGGTAAGATTAGATTTAAAATAATTCCAACAATAGCAGCTAAACTCATACCGGAAATTGTAATTGATAAATCTCCACTTACAATAGCAACGGCTGCTCCACCTAATCCAAGTACTAACATAGATGATGCAACTACAACATTCTTTGCTTTTTCAAAATCAATTTGATTTTTAATTAATACTTTTAATCCATTTACAGCTATAAATCCATAAAGAAGTAATGATACTCCTCCAAGAACTGCATCAGGAATTGTTGATACTAAAGCGGTAAACTTACCTAAAAATCCAATTATAATTGCAATAATTGCAGCAAGTCCTATTACCCAAACAGATGCAACCTTGGTAAGTCCAACAACTGAGGTATTCTCGCCATAAGTAGTATTAGCAGGTCCTCCTAAAGCGCCAGCCACGAAGGTTGCAATACCATCACCAAGTAAAGTTCTATCAAGTCCTGGTTCTTTAATTAAATCTCGACCAATTATATTACTAAGTGATGTATGATCTCCTATATGTTCACACATTGTAACAAGCGCAATTGGTGCTATCGTTAGAATTGCTGTAAATGTTGGTTTATATGATGCAAATGGTATTAAGAAATGTGGCATACTGAAGAAGGCTGCATCAGCAACTGGTTTAAAGTCTATCATACCAAAGATAACGGCCATGATATAACCAGCAATTATACCAACTAAGAAAGGTATTATTTTCAAAAATCCCCTACATCTTGTCATAACAATAGCTGTTACTAAGAATGATACTAAGGCAACAACTATTACTTGCCAATCAAGTGGTGTTCCACTTGCAAGACCTATCTGACTAATTGCATTAGGTGCAAGTCCAAGTCCTATTACCATAATCATCGGACCAATTATAACCGGTGGTAATAACTTATTAAGCCAATTGGTTCCAACAAACATAATAATAATTGCAACTATAACATAGATTAAACCAACAGCCATAATCCCGGTCATGGCTCCACCTATTCCACCTTTTAAATAAGCGGCTGCAATTGGTGTAATGAAAGCAAATGAACTTCCTAAATAAACTGGAGATTTTCCTTTTGTACATAAAATATAAATTAATGTACCAATACCTGATGTAACTAAAGCAACTGGTATTGTTAAAACCTCCTTCCCGGCTGCTGCATTTACTAAAATTGGAACTAATATTGTTGCTCCAAACATTGCAAATACATGTTGAAATGCCAAAACAATCCATTTGGCAACTGGTGGTTTTTCATTGATGTCAATTGTCATTTTTTGATTTTTCATCAAATCCTCCTTCTGGATAATAGATATTAAAAAAGAAGATACCTATCTAATAAGTATCTTCTATCTAAAAAATGAAAATTGAAAAAGAACATTCATGTCATTAAGAATATCAATTTTTTCAAAATTAATCTTTTTCATTTCCATTTTTATTTTCATATCCATACACCATATTAAGAATAATATATTTAACGAAAAAAATCAAGTATTTTTTTAAATTTTTTGTAAATATATTTTTTTTATTTACATTTATTTACTCCATGTCTTACCATGGCAGTTGACGTTGTAATAGTAGCAAAGGTAAAGCCATTATTTTTAGCATACCTTATTATATCTCTTAATGCATCTCTAGTCTGAGGTTTTACATCATGCATTAAAACCATATTTACTCTTGATGAAGATAAGCCTCTTATTACATTATTGTAAACAGCCGATGCTGTATTAGAACCTCCGGCATCATTAGAGTCAACATTCCAATCATGATAATAATATCCTCTATTAAGTACTTCAGAAGTTAAAGTCGACATAATATTTTTTGAATAACTACAACTAACTGTATTACTACTTCCACCTGGAAATCTTATTATTCTTGCGTCTTGTCCAGTTATCCTTTGAACTCGGTCATGAACTATTTTTAAATCATTAAAGTAATTAGTAACTGATGAATATACTTTAGCATAATCATGAGTTGCTGTATGAAGGGCTACTGTATGTCCCTCATCGGCTTCTCTTTTTATTAAAGAATCAGGTCCACTTGAAGTAACAAAGAAAGTTGCTTTAACTCCTTCTTCTTTTAAAATATCAAGAATTTTATTAGTTGTTCCATTTTGAGGTCCATCATCAAATGTTAAATAAATTGTTCCACCTTTAGCTTGAACAGGCCGTTGTATAACTTTAACCGTTCTTTTAACACTGGTTGTATTTCCAGCTTCATCTGAAACTTCGTAAGTGACACTATAAGTTCCAGTTTGATTCATATTAACATTATTAGTAACTTTAACTTTACTTTTCAAGTCTTGACTACAATTATCAGTTACATTATAACCAGGATCTGTATACTTATTTCCTAAATAAGTTGTATAACTATCCCCTCCTGATAATTCTATTTTAGGATTTTCACTATCTTTATAAACTATTTTTCTTTCTATTTTACCAACATTACCTTCTTTATCTTTAACTGTATAAATAATCATATCTTCTTTTTCTTCGGTTTCAACTTTATCTGTTACATCTCCATCAACATTATCAAGAGCTTTAAATCCTAATTCTTTAAACTTGGTATTTGGACAAACATTAACCTCCTCGTCTCCTTCTAAAGTAATAACTGGTGCTTCAATATCTTTAACAGTTACAGTTCTAAACACTTGTTTTTTAACTAAGCCTTTACTAAGTATATAAGTTAATTTATATGTACCTAACTTATGAACATCAACTTTACCTTCTACCTTAACGCTATCAGAAACATCTTCTCCTAGATAAAAAGCAGTTGCTCCTAATTCCTTATACTTACTATCTAAATTAATTACTAAACTATCTTCTCCATTTAACTCAATATGAGGTAAAGTTAAGAAAATAACTAATCCTGTACATATCAATATTACTAAAATTAAACTAATTGTAATAACTTTTATCTTATTCTTTTTTAACCATTTCACAACTACCATACTCCTATTTTTTTACCAAATCTATTATACTTCTTTTTACTACAATTTGTCTATTACTTTTTTTTAATTTATTTATTTTTTCTTTTATACTGTATTAAAGAGCCAACTCCTAAAGCACCACCTATTCCTACTACTAAAAGAGGGTAGATAAGCAAAATATTATTACTTTCTTTATTAACTTTTAAAATATAAGTTTTAATTGTTCCATCTTCGGCTGTTACTATAAACTTAACTTCATTTTCTCCCTCTTTTAAATCTTCATTTACAACTTCAACTTTACTATTATCATCAACTTTATATTCATAGTTTAAATAATTACTAGTTACTTCAACTCTTGCTTCATTATTTACAAAAGTAATTTCCTTATCATCAACATATAAAGTCATATCTGTATTACTACTTAATTCTTCTCTTATTACTTTAATATTATAAGTTTTGATACTTTTATCTTCAGCCGTAACTGTAATTATAATTTCATTTTCTCCTATTTCTAAATCAGGATTTTCTATTTCATAAGTTGCTAAATAATTATTAGGAACAACTTCTATCTTAACTTTATCTTTTTTAGTTTTATATTCTAACTCTTTATCTATATCTAAATTATCATCATCAATTGTAATTGATTTTAAAGTATTATCGTTACTTAACTCTTCTCTTGTTACTTTAAGATTATAAGTTTTAATACTTTTATCTTCAGCCGTAACTGTAATTGTAATTTTATTTTCTCCTAATTCTAAATTAACATTTGAAATATTAACATTGGCACTAGAGTCATTAGGTATTGCTTTAATATCAACTTTCTCTTGTTTAGTTACATATTCTAGATTATCTTCTACTTTAAATTCTTGATTATCGATAGTAAGAAATTTTAAAGTATTATCATCACTTAATTTTTCTCTTATTACTTGAACTTGATAAGTTTTAACACTTCCATCTTCTGCCGTTACTGTTATTTCAATGTCATTATTACCAAGATTTAAATTAGTATTCCCAATTTGAACTTTTGCTTTAGAATCATTTGGTGTTGCTTTAATTGTGACAACCTCTGCTTTTGTATTATAGGTAACATTAGTAAGATTTGTAAATACTTTTTCATTTATAATAATATTTTTTAAAGTATTATCACTACTTTTAGGAACTGGAGATGGAGTAGTATTTCCACTTGAACCTGAACTAGATCCAGAGTTTGAACTAGAACCGCCAGAAGGAGAACTGCCATTATGACAATGATACTCTCCATATGAAAGACCATATTTTTCACAATTAGTCTTACAAACATGACAGCCATTAGCATCTGTTCTTCCAGGATGAGCAAAAACATTTGGAATAAATATTCCATATAATAAAAATACAAATACTCCTACTTTAACTATTTTCATAACTACCTCTTATTATTATTTTAACATATTTTCTTTAAAAAAAGAAGAAAATTATTTCATTTCTTCCTTAATATAAAGATAAATATAATTATTAAGTATTATATAAAACTTATTCTTATATAATAATATATTAGTATTATTAACTTCAGCCATATTTATTAAGTCTTCTATTCTTTTTAAATAAATAATCTCTAAATTAGTATCAATATCTTCATTTATATTAACAATTATATCTTGATAATTATTTAATAACTTATCTAATTTTTTATATTTATCATAGATTAATAAACTAATACTTAGAATTACTAAAATAAAACCTATTATATAATAGGTTCTTCCGATAGTTTGTTTAAAACTATCAAAAGATGAGTTGAAACAACTTGTCTTTTTTTTACACTTTATGATAA
>CANRHS010000067.1 GCA_947630495.1 uncultured Bacilli bacterium
ATTAAAAATACCTGTTTTTCTTTTATTTTATAAGGGTTTGCACGAATTTTACTCCACACCAGAAATTGTAGAGCCTTTTTTTCTTTAGTTTACACATTTTTATGTAAAGACTTGTATTTTTTATGAAAATAAGTTAAAATATGTGGTATAATTTTTCTAGAATGGAGTTATGAAAGATGAAAAAAATAATAAATAAATTAAAAACTATTAAATATAAAGAAAAATTAAAATTAGTTTTTAATAAAGTTCGTGATTTCTTTATTTTAAATAGAAGTTATATATTTATGTTTATATCTTTATTTATTTTAGATATATCAACAAGAATTGCTACTGATTCAATTGGGTTTATTGATTATTTTTCTTATGAACCTAATTTATTTTCGGTGCTTTGGATTTTATTTATCGTTCTTTTAACTAAATGTTTAAAAAACGTGTATGGTAAACTTATCTATGGATTATTCTTTGGCTTTTCATTTGTTATGTTTTTAGTTCATAACTTATATTATGTATACTTTAAAATATTCTTTGATTTTTCCGTCTTAAGTGCTGCAAGTGAAGGAAGTTCTTATTTACTTGATACTTTAAAAGATATAAAACTTTGGATGTATTTAGTTATGATTATAAGTGTTATTTTCATGGTTTTAACTTATAAATACTTTAATCGGAATAAAAAAAGTAATTTAAGATATGCTATAATTGTATCCGTTTTATTTGTTGTATTTCATTCAATGATCCCCGTTACCTTTGGAAGTGCCACGACAACTCTTGAATGGAATGCTTGGGGTAATCGAAGAAATGTGTATAATACTTTTAATGATAATAATAAAAGTATGGAATTAGTTGGTTTATTTGAATATAATTTTAGAAATATATATGTAACATTTATTCGAAGTGAAGATAAAGGCGATGAAGAAAGTTTAACTTTCTTAGATGAAATATTTAATGAAGAAGTTACGCCTCATAAGAATAACTATACTGGTTTATTTGAAGGAAAGAATCTAATTTTAGTGCAACTTGAAAGTATAGATAAATTCTTAACAACCCCGGAAGTGATGCCAAACCTTAATAGTTTAAGAAGTCATGCTATTAATTTTTTGGATCATTACTCATTTGTAAATGGAGGAGGTTCAACTTTTAACTCTGAGTTCATGGTTAATACAGGTTATGCAACTCCTTATACTTATAATCAAAATGCTTATACATTTAGTAAAAATAACTTTGATTACTCTTTACCTAACCTATTTAAAAGTGTAGGTTATACGGTTAATGCTTTTCATATGAATTCAAGTGAGTACTATTCAAGAGGCGTTAATTATAAAAACTTTGGTTACAACTCTTATAATGGACTTAAAGATATGGATATGTATAAAGATAATAAAAATTATCAATTAGATAGTGAGTTATTATTAAATGAAGAATTTAATGCTAAGATATTTAATATGGAAAATCCTTTAAATAATAACTTTGTTTCTTATATTATTACGTATTCGGCGCATACTCCATTTACTAAGAATAGAGGAGTTTGTAATATGTTACTTACGGAAGAACAAATAAATGATGAAACATATCAACCAAGTGAACTTGATTGTTTAAAAATTCAAGCCGGGGAAACTGATAAGATGATTGGTTTACTTATGGATAATCTTAAAGAAAAAGGGTTATATGATAATACAGTGGTTGTCTTATTTGCTGATCATTATGTCTATACAATTGGAGATAAAACTATACTAAGTTCTTATAAAGATACCGAGACTAACTTAATAAATCATACAGACTTACTAATTTGGAGTAGTGATTTAAAAAGAGTTGATGTTAAGAAAGCAACTAGTCAATTAAATATTTTACCAACTTTATTAAACCTATTTAATTTATATAGTCATCCAAACTATTATATTGGAGAAGATGCTTTAGATGATGCTTATTCAGGCCTAGTATTCTTTAATGATTATACTTGGTATGATGGAAAAAGATATGTAAATGCAAATGGGGAAATAGTAAAAGGCTTGAATGCAACCCCGGATTATATAAGTCTTACTAGTACTAAAATAAATAACTTAATAAAGAAAAATGATGATGTTTTAAAAGCTAATTATTTTAAAATATTAAAAAATAAACAAACAACGAATAGTTAATATTAAAAAAAATTAAAAAAAATGATTACTTATCTTGACTAATAGACTTAAATAAGATAAAATCTAATTATAGAAGTAATTATAAGGTAGGGTGATAAAATGAAGAATAAAAGAGGACAAGCCCTTGTTGAATATGTTTTGATAATTGCACTTATATCAGTTATCATAATAGCACTTGTAAATTCTTTAGGTGGGTACTTAAAAGATGCAATGACAAGATCATCATGTTCGATGGTCGGAGAAGAATATGTTAAGGGTGAAAAAGCAGGGGAAGGTTATTGTCGAGAAAAGGGTAGTAATTGATTAATTCAATTACTTTTTGTATAATAAGAAAGAAATTTTTATGCATAATAATAAGGGTGGTCAATATGAAAGAAAAGATAATTGATTTAAAATATGGAAAGTTACATATTATAAAAACTAAGAAATTTCGAACTATAAATGTTAAAGTTGTTTTAAAAGAAAAATTTAATCCTGATAATATAACAAAAAATAATTTTTTAACAGATTATTTAATGATGTCAACTAAAAAATATAATACTAAGAAAAAACTTGCTTTAAGAACTGAAGAATTATATTCTTTATATTTAGGTGCATATAGTAAAAGAAGAGGTAATTTTTCGGTAGTAAGATTTAATTTATCATTCTTAGATCCAAAATATACTGAAAAAGAGATGTTAGAAGAAAGTTTTGAACTTTTACATGAAATAATTTTTAATCCTAATGTAAAAAGAGGGAGTTTTGATAAGGAATTATTTAAGTTAGTTGCTAAGGATTTACAAACAGAGATTGAAACTATTAAAGAAAATTCAAGAATTTATGCAGTTATTCAAATGGTAAAACATTTAGGAGAAGGAAAACCTTATTCTTATAATGGTTATGGAACAATTGAAGATTTAGAAAAAATAACACCTACTAATATTTATCAATACTATAAAGAATTATTAAATACATCATTAGTTGATATTTATGTAGCTGGAGATGTTAATGATGATGAAATAGAAAAAATAGTTTTAGAAAAACTTAACTTTAAAACAATTAAAAAAGATAAAGGAAGTATTCAATTAGAAGAAGAGAAAAAGACTGGTAAAATAAAAGAGATAATTGATGAAAGTAGTTTTAATCAATCAAAACTTGCAATTGGATGTAAATTCTATAATTTAACAGAATTTGAAAGAAAATATGTTTTAAATATCTTTAATCTTATATTAGGTGGAGGATTTAATTCTTTATTTATGCAAGAAATAAGAGAAAAAGCTTCTCTTGCTTATTATATTAATTCAACTATTAATAAACCAGATAATATTATGATAATTCAATCTGGTATTAGTTATAAGAATTATAAGAAAACTGTTAAATTAATAAAAGAAATTATGAAAAGACTTACAAAAGAGTTAATTGATGATAGTATATTTGAAAGTGCTGTAGTCGAATATATAAGTGTTTTAGATGAAGTAAATGATAACCTTGATGATATATTAGAGTATAATTATACTAAAGATTTACTTGATTTAGATGAACTTGAAGAAAGAAGAAAAAATATAAAAAAAGTTACCAAAGAAGATATAAGAGGAATAGCTAAGAAAGTATATATAGATACAATTTATCTATTAAAGGGGGGTAATGATGAAAAAGATTAATTATAATAACTTAGATCAAGATTTATATACATTTACTTTAAAAAATGGATTTAAAGTTTATTTATTGCCTTTTCAAGATAAGAAGAATTATTATGCTATTATAGGTACAAGATATGGTTCTATTGATATTGAATTTGATAATCCTTCTGGGAAAAGAATTAAAACGCCTCTTGGAATAGCCCATTTCTTAGAACATAAAATATTTGCTCAAGAAGAGGGGGATGATCCTTTTGTTTACTTTGCTAAAAGTGGAGTAAATGCTAATGCTTCAACCAGTTTTGATAATACAAGATATTATATTTGGGGTGTAAATGATATTAAGAAAAATATTAGTTATTTTTTAGATTTTCTTTTATCACCTTATTTTACTGATAATAATGTCTTAAAAGAAAAAGGAATTATTTATGAAGAAATAAAGATGTATGAAGATAGTCCTGAGTGGGTACTTGATGATGAAATGCGAAAGAACTTATTCTATAATTTACCTTATAAAGATAAAATTGCAGGGACTATCGAAGAAGTTTCAAAGATTACTAAAGAACAATTATATGAAGTTTATAATACTTTTTATAATCCAAGTGAAATGTTTTTAGTATTAGGTGGTGCTATTGATGTTAAGGAAATTGAAAAATTACTAAAAAATCATGAGATGTTAAATAGTAAAAAGAAAAAACCTCCAGTTAAGCATTTAACTTATGATGAGCCAAGTGATGTAAAGTGTGAATATAAAGAGTTACATATGGGGGTTAAGATTCCTAAGATTCGTTATAGTGTTAAAATTAATTGTGATAAATTTAAGGATTTAACAAATCTTGAAGTTAGTATGTATTTAGGGATTATTATCTTTGCCTTATTTGGTCAAACTTCTGATTTCAGAGAATTAGTAACTACTCAAAGTCTAACAAGTGGTTTCTTTGTTGAAAAGAATAGGTATGCTAACTTTGCAACGATTGATATAACGGCTGAAAGTGATAAGGCTGATATGTTAATTAATGAAATAGATAAAGTTTTAGATAATGTGAAAATAACTAAAGATGAATTAGAAAGACTTAAAAAAGTTTGGATTGCTAGTGAAATTAGAATGGTTGATAGTGTTGAAGTAACAGTTGATAATGTTTATAGTGATATTATTTTATATGGAGATGTTTATAAAGATAGGATTAAGTCAATTAGAGAGTTAGATATTAAAAGATTAAATAAGTTTGTTAAACAATTAGATTTAAGTAATAGAAGTTTAGTAATGATATTACCTGAGGAAGAAAACTAAAAAAGTTTTTTTCATTTTAGACTAGATTTTTAATAAAATTTATGTTATATTGTATAAAGATAAAGAATAGAGGGAAGTTATGAATTTTAGAAAGATTTTATTAGTTATTGTTTTATTATTTATGGTAGTACCAGTTTATGCAGTTGATACTGATGAATTGTTTTTAGAGAATATTTTTATTAATGGAGAAGTTATAGAAGGTTTTCAAAAGGATAAATATGAGTATGAAATAAAACTTGATAAAGCTGTTGAATCAGTTTTAATTGGTTATACTCCTAATGCTAATGAAGAGAATAGTAAGTTTTTTGTTTCAACGGAAGGGGAAGCGATTTCTAGTGATTATAAATTAAAACCAGGAGAAAATGTTGTTAAGATTAAGTTAAGAAGTAAAGAAGATTATAAAATAGAAAAAACTTATACTTTAAAACTAATTAAAGAAGATACTAGAAGTAGTGATGCAACTTTATCTAGTTTAACAGTTGGAGGAGTAGAAGTTCCTTTAAAAGATGATACATTTGAATATACAGTTTTAGTTAATAATAAATTAAAATCTGTTGAAGTTGCAGCAACTATTAGGGATAATAAAGCAAGTTTCATCCAAGGATATGGTGAAAGACTTGGTAATAATGCGGTTGCTTTAAGTGGAGAGACAACAAATATTGAAGTTCGAGTTAAAGCCGAGAATGAAACAACCAAGATTTATAAAATAACTATTAAAAAAGATGATTATAAAAATAATGATGCATCTCTTAAAAGTTTAACAATTAAAGAACTTAAATTTAACTTTTCAAAAGATGTTATAACATATAATTTAGAAGTTAATAATGAAATAGATAAAATTAATATAGAAGCAGTTACTAATGATGCGAAAGCAAAGGTTAATTATAATAAAGAAGTAACTCTTCAAGAAGGTCTTAATAAAGTAACTATTGTAGTAACAGCGGAAGATGGAAGTGAGAGAAGTTATCGTTTGAATATAACAAGGAAAGAAAAAGTAAGTTTAGTTGAAAAAATTGAAATAGAAGGAGTAGATTTTGAATTTGATCCGGAAACCTTGGAATATGATATTAAAACTACATCAACTATTTTAAACTTTACAGTTTCTTTGAATGATAAAGAAGCAACTTATGAAATATTAGATAATGAAGATTTAAAAAATGGTAGTACAGTTAGTTTAGTTATTAAAAATAAAGATTCGGAATTAACCTATAAATTTAATATTATAAATGATGAAGAAGAACCTGAGATAGATAATACTATAGATAATATAGATGATAGTATCGATGAAGAAAATAATAATATTCCAAAAGAAAACTTTTTAAAGAAAAATGAAATGTTAATTGGACTTTTAACTTTAGGAGTTGGAATATTATCAATGTTATTTGCAGTTTTAACAAAATTTAAGAATAGTAAAATTATGTAAAAATGATTGTATTTAAATATAACTTTTGATATTCTTGTATTAGGTGATAAGAATGGCAAAGTTATATTTTTTTTATGGTGCAATGAATTCCGGGAAAACTACCAGAATTTTACAATGTGAGTATAATTATAATGAACAAGGTATGCGAGCAGTTATCATGAAACCTATGATTGATACGAAAGGAAATGAAAAGATCGTTTCTAGAATTGGTTCAAGCAAAAAGGTAGATTATTTAATTAAAAATGATGAAAATATCTTTGATTTAATAGTATCTGAATATAATCATGTTGATTTAATTTTAGTAGATGAAGCCCAGTTTTTAACAAGAAAGCAAGTTAATCAATTAATGGATATTGTAATTGATTTAGATATTCCGGTTATGTGCTATGGTTTAAGAACGGATTTTAAAGGTAATGGTTTTCCAGGAAGTACGAGATTACTTGAAATTGCTCATGAATTAACCGAAATTAAAACTATCTGTGAATGTGGTAAAAAGGCCATGTTTAATGTAAGACTAATTGATGGTAAAGTTATAACCGAAGGGGAAAGTGTAGCCATTGATGGAGTAGGAAAAATTTCTTATACAGTTGCTTGTAGCAAGTGTTTTCGCCTAAAAACAAGACAAAAATTTGACCATGAAGATAAAGTAACTAAGAAAATTTGAAAAAGTCCTTGCATATTACAAAAAAAAGTGATATAATCTTAACTGATTTAGAGGCTATTTGGCATAAAAATATATTTTTTGAATATAAGATTATATAAGGTGATAGGTATGGAAAGTAATATTAGAAGAATTGAAAAAGATTTAGCTGTTTTAAGTAAAAAAGTAGATGACATCGAAAGTGAAATTGATAACTTAGAGTTAAAGATTGCAATTATTAAAGAAATGCAAAAAGATGATAGACTAAAGGCTTCTGCGGAAGTTGAAAATGAACTAAAGAAAGTTGTTGATAGATTACAAAATTTAATTTCAACAACTGGTTTATATGGTTCTAATAAATAGATTTAATATCTATTTTTTTGTTTACATTAAATTTGTAAAATATTAAAAAACTTTTTCTAAATATCTTGACTATTATTTTAAATATGATAAGATTATATTGTAGAGAGGAGTTGAACCTTGATGGTATATAATAATGTAAAATTGTCAAATGTATCAAGAACTATAGTTAGCAATCAGTTTACCATGGGGGGGGTATATCAACATTAATACAAATTAAAAATATATTAATCGACAAATTTAGACATAG
>CANRHS010000068.1 GCA_947630495.1 uncultured Bacilli bacterium
ACCAAAAGGAAATTGGAATAAATTTTCCCGCGTATGTTTGGAAAATTTTAAGACATTTTCAAAAACTATTGACAGTATAATTTTTTTTATCTAATTTTACTACTAACTTTGTAACAAAATAATTATCGATAACCTCATAACTATAATCTATTTTCTCATTATCTTTAAGACTTTTATTAATATCATATAAACCTCGCCCATGCTTTTGTCCTTTAGTAGTATAATCTTTTTGTTCAATTAAATCTAAATCAATTTTATCCTTGTAAGTATTAGCAATTAAAAATACTAAACTATTATTATCAAGATAACAACTTAAATGTAATTCTTTTTCCTTTGACTCTAAACTAGCATAAATAGCATTATCAAAATATTCTCCTATAACTTCTAATAACATACTTAATTCAGAAGTATCCAAATTTAAACTCACTACCTCTTTAATATCTTTACTTATTTCTACTGATACCTTTAACTTAGAATCTTCGGCTTTTGATATTTTATAATAAATTAAATATCTAATACTATTTTCTTTAATATAATTTAATTTTACTAACCAATTACTCTTTTTAGGATTATAATCAAGTAAACTATCTATATACTTTAAAGCATTATTCTTATTACTTTTAATATAACTTTTTATTGTTATTAAAGTATTTGTATATTTATGATTACTTGCTGCATATTTTTCAGTTAATTCAGATGACTTTTCTATATATTCTTCTAATAATTCACATTTTTTTACTAATATTATTTGATATATTAAAATAAATTCTATTAATATTAAAGGAATCAAGATTAAAATATAAAATAAAAGAGGTAAACAAGAACTTAAAGTATTTATAATAAATAAAGGAAGAAAGATAAGAATACTTTTCCTATTTAACTTAACTTTAAGAATTACCTTAGTAATTAATATAATACTTATAATTAAAAATATATTTCCCAAAAGGAATTGAACTAATGTTAAGTTATTATCCATTAGATTCCCCACCTATTAAGCACTTTTCTTCTAAGTCTTTCCGTCTATCTCTAGATAAACAAGTTGTATATTTATCTCCAAAGTAAATAACTGGTAAACTAGAATTAAGTTTAGTTATTTTAAAAGTATTAACTATACAACTTCGATGTGTTTTAAAAAATCTAGCATCATCTGATAACATTTTTTCAAGTTTAGCAATATTACATTTAAACTTAACTTCACCATGATCTGTTTCAATTACTAAATAATCTTCAACTGTATTCTTCTCAACAAATAAAATATCATCATAAGGAATCCGAACTATTTCTCCATCTTGTTTAAAGGATAAACATTTATTACTATTAAATATTTCATAAATTTCACGAAAACAAGCAAGTAATTTACTATCTAAATCATCAAATTTTGAAATGAAATCAACCATTAATAGTTTTTGATGAAAAGCATTGTAAACTAAGTCTTGATGGGCCGTTATAATTATAATTTGATCATTCATTGTTCTTTTAAATTTTCTAATTTCTCTTGCTAAATCTAAACCTGATTTACCTTTAACCTCTATATCTAATAAATATATATTTTGTCCATTTAATTGTTTTATTTCTTCTAACATAGTATCACTATAAGAAGAGTATTTATGTATTTTATATAAATTATCATTTTGCCCCATAAATCTATGTATTATTTTTAGATACTGCTTTATCCATTCATTGTCATTTTCATAAATAATAAAATTAATCATATTTATCCTCCAGGAGTTTTAGTCCTTTTTTTTGTCTTTTTTCTTAGGAAATTTTATTTGTTTTTCCGTTACAATATTGGTTTTATTAATAAACCAGAATACAAGTATTAATAAGATTACATAAATACCTATTCTAATATAAGGGCTTATTTGTTCATTCATTGTATAAAATATGGAAGCCATTGCAAAAAGGATGTTTACTCCATATATAATTAAAACGGTTGTTCGATGAGAAAATTTCATACCTAATAGTTGATGATGTAAATGAAGTTTATCAGCATCTGTTATTCTTTTATGATGTCCTATTCTTCTTATAATTGCAAAGAAAGTATCAAGAATTGGAATAGCAAGAATTAGAAGAGGTACAAATACAGATGTTAAAACAGTTCCTTTAAAGCCAAGTAGGGAAATAATCGCGATGATAAAGCCTAAAAATAAAGCTCCGGAGTCGCCTGCAAAAATCTTAGCAGGGTAGAAGTTATGAATTAAAAAGCCTAAGGTACTTCCAAGCATTATTAAAGTTAAAGTAAATTCTAAATTCATAGTTCTTCCTTGTAAAAAGCAGATAACTAATATTGTCATAAAGAAAATAGCAGATATTCCTCCAGCTAAACCATCTAAGCCATCTATTAAATTAATAATATTCATACAAGCAATTATAAATAAAAGGGTAATAGGATAAGCGAAATAGCCAAAATTAATAGTTAAACCAAATACTGTTATTTCACTTAAAAGTATTTCACCATAAAAAACAATTACCATAGCTGATAATAATTGACCAATTAGTTTTTCTTTAGCATTTATGGGATTTATATCATCAATCATTCCGGTTAAAAGAATGATAAAACTACCAATTAAAATTGAATTCATTTGGATTGTATTTTGTCCAAATAACATATAACCAACTAAAAAAGCAAAGAAAATTCCCAGACCTCCAAATCTAGGCATCGGCTTTGTATGAACCTTTCTTTCATTTGGTATATCCATAGCATTAACATGGATAGCAATTTTTTTTACATATATTATAGATATAGCTGATATTAATAAAGTTACAATAATAACTTTTAAAGAATAAATCATAGTACTACTTGACATACTTCTCCCTCCACATGAAAAATTATAACACTTTCTTTTAAAAAAAACTAGTAGTTTCTCGGACTTTTCAAGTCTACTAATTTTTATTTATTTACTAAATTATTACTATTAGGTTGATAAATATATCTTACTTTATCAATTCCGTATAATTCAATACATTTAAACATGGTTACAATGTATTTTTTTATTATCTCACGAGTTTTTTCATCAGAATAAGTTCTATCTCCAATTTGAGCCCAATTCTTACTAGCCATAGGATTAAAACATCTATCTAGGTTATCAATTAAATCAGGATTATCTTGATTAATCATTTTAGCATAGTTTAACATATCAGATAACTTAATTGCAACACTTTTTCTATTCTTTAACATTTCTAAATATTTTAAAATAGCACTTCCCATAGCATTATAAACTAGAATATAGTCATCATCTATTTCTCTTCGAGATGGGGTAGGGGTTGCTTTTGAACTCATAGGATTAGAACATAAAATAGCAAAATCTTTAGCTGCTACAAAAAACTCTCTTGATAAATTATTGATTGTTCTTGTATTTGGTAGTTTTTGATAACCAAAGGCATAATCCCATAATATTTCGGGTCTTAAAAATTCGATAAGTTCTAAATTTTCTTGGTTTGGAACTTCTACCTTTTTAGTAGGAATTTGAATTTCTTTTTCTTGTTTTAATAGTTCTTCTACTTTAGAATAATTATTAATTATATAATCTCTAGCTACTTTATATTTTTCCCGATATGTTTTAGTTTGTTTTAAATCTAAGGTATAGGAAAATGGGTTGATTGATGCCTTAGCATTTGCAACTGCTCCAATATTTTGTCTTGGAACAATTTTAACTCTTTCGTTTTCAAGAGTTGTTTCAAATACATCATAAGTTTCTTTTTCAAACTTTCCAGGAACAACACCAGTTCTTCTATAGGGAATGTTATTTGCAATATAAAATAATTCAACTAATCTAGTAATTTCTATTTCACAACCTTTTAAATTAACTGTATAAGAATTAATAGGTTTATTGGTATGCGTTAGCATTTTTCCAACTAAAACCCAAATCATAAATTGTCTCTTTGTTTTATCAAAACCTTCTAGATTTAATTCTTCACTTATTTTACTTATTCCTAAAAATTCAATTAAAGCAATTTGCATTTTTTTAATTGTATCTTGAAATACTTTTTCATTTATATTTCTTAAAGGGTTATATTGGTCTAGATTATATCTTTCATATAAATGACCACCAGCAATACTATCAATTGTTCCAACATAATTAGTTGGGTCAACAACAATTTTCTCGGCTATTAAAACATCAGCATGACTATCTAAATCTTTACCACCTAATTCAAGAACTCGAGATTCTATTCCTAATTCTTGGAAAATATCTCTACAAAATGATGCTTGAGTTTCACAATTTCCTCGACCTAACATGGCTGCATTTAACCCTGAACCTTCTAAAGATTCGGCAATATTTAAAACATTAGTATCACTAGAGTCATTACTTGATGCAACATAATCATAAGTTACCATTAATCTTATATATTCAAGAGTATTAATTATTTCTTCTTGATGATTACTGCTTATCGCTTTTATTAAAGATGCAATCGTCTTAATTCTTTTCTTATAGGCTGCTAATATTTTATCATAGTCTAAATTAGCATAAACAAATCTTGTTAAATCTGTGCTATTAGCATAATCCATAAATCCTTCTGTTTCTCTTTTATAGAATTGATTTTTAGAACCAATTATTCTTCCATTTTCAATTTCAAATCGTTGTTTAATTAAGAATATTCTTTCTCGTATATCCTTTTCTACTTCTAACATAAAACACCTCGTACTACTATCTACATCTATATACTACCACATATTTATTTTTTTTTCAAATAAAATAGACTAATTTTTAGCCTAATTTATTCAATCAAATATAAGTTATCAAGCATAATTCCACATCCTTCAGCAACACTTGTTAAAGGACTTTCAGCAACATATATGGGAATACTAAGTTCATGTTCTAATAATTCTTTAAGTCCATTAATTAATGAACCTCCTCCAGTTAAAACGGCTCCATTTTCAATGATATCTGCTGATAATTCAGGGGGAGTATCTTCAAGAACGGCTTTTGTTGCTGCAACTATTTTGTTAATGTCTTCTTCTAAGGCTTCTTCTATTTCTAAACTATTAATAGTAATTATACTAGGAAGTCCGGTTTCTAAATCTCTGCCTCTTACTTCCATTTCGGAGTCTTCATCACTTTCATAGACTGAACCTATTTTATGTTTTATAAGTTGAGCGGTTTTATCTCCGATTAATAAGTGATATTTATTTTTAATATATTCTTTTATGTCATTATCAAATACATTCCCTGCAACTTTTAATGATCTGCTTACTACAATTCCTCCAAGCGATAAAATAGCAATATCCGTGGTTCCTCCGCCAATATCAATGACCATATTCCCGTTTGGTTTACTAATATCAAGGCCAACTCCAATGGCTGCAGCTTTAGGTTCTTCTTCTAAGAATACTTTTTTGGCTCCTAATTTTTCAGCAGCTTCTCTAATAGCATTTTTCTCAACAGGGGTAGTATCTGCAGGACAACATATAATAATTCTTGGTTTCTTAAACATTCCTCTAGCTCTTACTTTATTAACAAAATAATCAAGCATCATCTCAGTTATTTCAAAGTCTGCTATAACTCCATCTTTCATAGGTTTAATAGCCCGAACTTTAAAAGGGGTCTTTCCAAGCATTTGATTAGCATCATCTCCAAAAGCAAGCGGTTTATTAGTTTCAGTATCAATGGCAACAACACTTGGTTCATTTAAAACTATTCCTTGTCCTTTAATATATATAAGAATATTCGCAGTTCCTAAATCAATTCCTATGTCTTTCATAATTCACCTCAACTATATTATTCCCAAGTTTTAGTAAATTATTATAGAAGAAAAGTAATTTTTAAATAATATTTTATATCCAACAAAAAAATAAGAACTTATAACCATTTTTGGATTATAATATCGTTCTTACTTTTTTAATAATCTGTTTTAATTATATTACCTAATATTAAATTTTGGACCTTCAGAAGCTCTTTCTATCGTATCTTCCATTATAGTATCTGGAATATTTCTTTCTTCTTCTCGCTTTGCTCTTTCTAAATAAGCATACATTTGACCTTCAATTTCTAAATAAATTTTTAAAAAATCTGAACCAAATGCTGCCATGTTAAGTCTTTGATTACTAAAAAATACCTTAGTTGCTTCCAAAGCCAATGGATTTGGATGTTCAATCACTTCTTCAATATGTCTAGCCGTTTTTAAACTATTTAATTCCATTTAACTCACTCCTTTACTATCTTTAATATATCATATTTTTCTAGATTTTTCTAAATTATTTGCAAAATTTGACAGATATTTACAAAAAAAGATGACTATTATAAATCACCTAGTTTTTGACCAATTACTTTAAGTGGATCAACATTAACTCCATTTTTATATATTTCTAAATGTAAATGATTTCCCAAAGATTCATTAATTTTATTTGTTCCACTAGTACCAATCTTTGTTCCTTGAGTTATAGCTTCTCCCTTTTGAACACTTATTTCACTTAGACCAGCATATGATGAGACAAATTCATTTTCATGTCTTACCTCAACAATTTTTCCTAGTAATTCATCTTCTTTAATATCAATTATCGTTCCATCAAGAATTGAAACTACTTCAAATTTTTCTTCATTTACATAGTCAACTCCCGTATTTGGCATATAAGTATTGTCATAATAAACAATTGATTCTTTTTGTTTATCAATATCATCTTCAGCATTATAGAAGTATCTTTTTATTTTAACACTTTCTAAAACATAAGGATTACTAACAGTTGCCTCGGTATTTACAACTGGTACAATATCTCCAAGAATAACTGATGAAACATAAGTAACATCACTTAAAGAATCTTCTACATCACTTTTCATAGCCTGACTTGTAAAGAAAAGTCCTAAAATAAGCATAAATATTAAAGAAATATATAAAACAGGAAATACAAATGGTTTTAATTTCATATTTTCACCTCATTTAAAGTATTTCCTGTTAATCATTTTTTATACATTTTTTAAAATATTTTTATATAGATAAAATCATAAATAAAATTAGTAACTAAGTATATAATAGATAATAGTATTAAGAAATATGCAACTCTTGCTTTGACAACTTGTCCTTTTTTAAAAATAGCATTTATGTTTATTCCATCCATTGCCCAAGTAGTTAAAATAGTTACTAAGACATATAATACAAATTTAGTCATTTTCTGCCTCGATTTCTTTTATTTTTTGAATTCTTTTTTTATGTCTTTCTAAATTACTAAAATCTGTTTCAATAAAAGTATTAACCATATTAATTGCTTCTTTTAAAGGCGTATCTCCCGAGAAGGCTATAACATTTGTATCATTATCAAGTCTTGTATAACTTGCTTCAAGTGCATTATTGCATTTAGCACAGTAAACTCCTTTTATCTTGTTTAAAGCAATACTAATACCAATTCCACTTCCACAGATAGCAACTCCAAAGTCAATTGTCTTATCTTTTATATCCCGACCCAACATTTTAGCATAATCCGGATAATCACAAGAATCAAGAGAATTAGTACCATAATCAACTACTTCTAAAACTTTCTCATGATGTTTAAATTCTTTAATCAATTCTTCTTTTAAAAGATATCCTCGATGGTCTGATGCAAAACCTAATTTTATCTTATCCATTTTTATCACCAACCTTAATATACCATTTTTGTGAAAAAAAAGCAACTACTAAATAGGGTTCTTCCGATAGTTTGTTTAAAACTATCAAAAGATGAGTTGAAACAACTTGTCTTTTTTTAGTCGTTAAGAATAT
>CANRHS010000069.1 GCA_947630495.1 uncultured Bacilli bacterium
CTCGGTGACATATAATATAATAGTTTTGAGACAAAATCAAATACTAACACTTAAGACATTATCATATACTAATCAAAGTTTAATGCTTTAAAAATTCGAAAAAGTAATTGACAATTAGAAAATAAGTGATATAATCTTGAGTTTGACAGTTGTAATATGAAAAAATGGTAGTTAGCCTTTATTGAATAAGGGCAAAATATCATTTTTATGTTACAAAAAAACCTGCGTAGTGTCTTGATTTTTTTATGTATCAAAAAATTTTTTTAAAAATATGTAAAATATGATTTTGTATCGTTTTAACAAAAATTATATTTTTTGTTAGAAAAGTAGATATTGCTTTTAAATTTAATACATTTATATACTTATACAAAGCTAATATTGAAAAATGATATGTAAATTTAGATATAAAATGGAATGTATAATTTTAATTATATTTTGTGTTAATATTTATATTTAAAATGTAATTAACTAATTGAATTTATTTTATGATATCATTTTTAACTTTCTTTTTTGCTAAATCAAAAATTTCTTTAAATTTATTATATGAAATAATTTCATAATCGGTTCTAAAGTTAAATACATTATGTAAATCATCTGACAAATCGTCTCTAACATATGCAGGAGAATATCCACTTCCTTTTTCTTCGTAAACTTCCATTTCTCTTAATTTTTCTAAAATTTTTGTATTCGTATATTTATGATCTAATTTATATTCTAAAATTCTATCAATTAATAAGGATATATAACAAGTTAAGAAATGGGCTTTAATTCTATCTTCTCTAGATAAATGAATAGTTCCAGAATCAAAATCAGTTTTCAATATTCTAAATGATTCTTCAATTTCCCATCTGTTTTTTGCTATGTTCAATATTTCTGCTATATCACCAATTAAATTTGTTGTTAATCCATAATAACCATCGTATTTTTCTTCTTCTTTGATTACATCTTGATTAATAGAGTAACTATATAAATAAGATGTTTTTTCTTCCTCCTCCTTATTTAAGGAATTAGAGTCTTCATTATTTTTTTTCTTCTTCTTTACTTCTTTAATTACAGCTTTTACATCTTCTTTAATAAGTCTTCTAAAATCATTTGGATTAACACTTAGTTTTATTTTTTTACCTTTTTCTGTAGAACTAATTTTATTTCTGGCTCTATCAATTTGACCAGCTCTAACATTTCTTAAATAATCACGATATTTTATTTGAAAAGTTACTATTAAATCTTGTTTAACATGAGCAGTTTCAGTTTGAACAATTTTATAAAATATAGTTTCATAATGAAGTGTTCTTAACTCATCATCGTTTAAAATATCCTCCAATTTATAAGTGTTTTTTAAGTCTCCGATAATTCTCCAATCGCCATCTTCGAACACTTCATTTTGATATTCAACTTTTAATTTTTTTATAGATTGAGTTATAACAAAAGATCTACCATCTTTAATATTAAAATTTTTAATTTCATCAGTACACATAGCAGCATCAGTACATATTATTGTTTCTTTAATTTCTAAGTCAAAATCTTTTACAATTTTTTCTTGAAGAGGAATTAACTGCTTGGTTTCACTGGCATTTCCTGGAAATATATTCATAGCAACTGGAAGTCCTTTACCATCCATAAATAATCCCATTCCAACAAGAGGTTTTGGCTTTTTATCTTTTGGGTTACCATATTTTTGAAAATCAGTTTCTTCGTTTATATCAAAATAGTAATTGGTACAGTCAAAGTAGATAATACTAGTATTTCTATCTACAACTGCTTTACTATTATTATAAAGTTGCTTTTGAATATAATCTAAATCCATATTCAAATATGTTAATCCTCTATATAAATTTTCTAAATTATATTTAGGAGTTTCAAGAAAGTTTTGACTTAATTCAAAAGTTTTTAATTTAGATGAAGGGTAGATAATTCTAGAAAAAACTAAATATGATAACACTTCATTTAAATCAAATTTAAATTTATATTTTTGTGAAACGAAACTAGCTATCTTATCTATTTTTAGAGAATAATAAATATCTTCTAAAAATAGATATCCAATATTGAATTTATTTATTACGTTCTTTGGTATAAGTTTATTAGAAAATTTTTTAATAACTATTTCTTCGGGCTCATCATTTTTCTTATATTCTTTATTGAATTTATCTAAATAGTTTTTTAACCAAGTATTAACATCAAGATTTTCGTTGTTGGCGAGTTCAGTAATTTTGCTTGTATTTCCAATTGTTTGAATTTTTCTAGTAGTTCTTTTACCATTTCTATAATAGTCTTCGATAATATAATACATTTTACTATTTTTAGATTTAGAATAAGATATTCTAGGCATCGTCATCACATCCTAAAACCATTATAACATACTACGATACACTACGCAAGTACTAAAAAGTAAAAAAATAGAGTTTTTTCAACTCTTTGCAAAGATTTTTTTCTTACAACTGTCAAACTCGGGTATAAAGCCTTCTTTACCTCTTTCTTTATATTTGATAATAAGACGATCAATTTGTCTTCTAGATAGACCTAGTTTTTGACTAGCTCTGTTTTTGTTTCCATTGTGATCTACTAATTCTTTAATCACTTCATATTTTTCTTTTTCTTTCATTCTTAATTCTACCTCGTATAATATGTTTGTAAGTTTTAAACTTACTAACATAAATTTATTTTATTTTTATTAATATTTTAGTTGGGATTAATGCTCTAGTACTGTATAATATATTTAGAGTATATATAGTTAAGAGATATTCAAAATTCTCCTGTAGCATTGTCTACTATTAAAGATTGTTTCTCTTCTTATTAATCATATCCTTCTAACTCAGATGATGTTTCTTCTTTACTGTTGTTCGTTTAATCCATCACAATAAAGAATGTATTCTAATAAACGAGGTTGAAGTCAGTTAATAAGCTAGAGCATTAATTCCAACTATTATATTCAAAACAATATTTAATTAAGAAAGGTGGTCTATTTTATGGTCGACAATTTATTCATTGGTGTAGATATTTCACTCAAATCTAATCAAATATGTGTTATGAACTTTAATCAACAGGTTTTATTCAATTTGAAATTTCCTAACACTCCCGAAGGATGTGATGATGCTATCCAAAGAATTAAAACTCTCTATGATGATTTTGGTTTAGAGAAAATTATTGTAGTCTGCGAAGCAACTGGGGTTTATTCTTTTCATCTTGCTAATTATTTTTCATCTAATGAAATTCTTAACAATTGTAACACCGAAGTTTATTGTATCAATGCTCATGATTCTGAAAAATATCGTGAAAGTTTTAATGATATTGAAAAGACTGATCCCAGCGATGCTTATGTTCTAGCTGATTTTGCTAGAGTTGGTAGAACTAAAAAATTACATCCTTTTAAAGGTTCTCAATTTTTAGCTCTTCAACGTTTAACTAGAATGAGATATCACGTTGCTCAAAATCTTGCTAGAGAAAAGGTTTATGTTCTTAATAATCTTTATCTTGAATTCTCTGGCTTAATTCTCGCAGATAAGGAATCTAAACCTTTTACTGATATCTTCAGCGCTACTTCTTGTGAAGTCTTAGACTATTTTAATTCTTTAGATCAAATTGTTAATACTCCTATTGAAGAACTTACTGATTTTATTTCTAAAGCTGGGAAAAATCGGTTTAAAAACCCAAGCAACAATGCGGCTCTTTTAGCTAAAGCCGCTAGAAGTTCTTATCGTTTAGATAAAACTTCTTACGATGGAATCAATATTGCCATTGCTTCTTCCATCTCTATTATCAAGTGTCTTGAACAAGAAGTTAAAAACCTTGATAAAGCCATACTCCAAACTATTAAAGGTCTTGCTCCTGATGCTTATAATATTCTTACCTCTATTCGTGGCATTGGTCCTGTTTATGCCGCCGGCATTATTGCTGAAATTGGTTCTATTCAGTTTTTTGCTAATGATGCTAGTGTTGCTAAATATGCTGGTCTTTGTTGGAATCGTTCTCAGTCTGGTAATACCGAAAAAGAAGATAAACAATATTCTAGGCACTCTAACAAGTATTTACGTTATTACATCATTGAAGCAACTGAAAGTTGTGTTAAATTTGGTTTCCCATTCATCTCTGATTATTATTCTAAAAAGTATAATGAGGTCACCAAACACCAACACAAGCGCGCACTCGTTTTATCCGGCAGAAAGTTGATCAGGTTGATTGATGGATTATTACGAAAAAATCAACTTTATCAACCGATTGATGACTAGTTGTTAATTGTATTTTAATTGCTACAAGTGGTTTGCAAGCTTGCACACTGTTTTAAGTATGACTTAATATTTATTTGATAAAGCAGAAATTATTTATAAAACTGCTATAGACACTTATCAAAAAAAATTTAATTTTTTTAAATTTTATCTTGACATATTACCAGATGTCTTTCTCATTTTGTCACCTCGGTGACATATAATATAATAGTTTTGAGACAAAATCAAATACTAACACTTAAGACATTATCATATACTAATCAAAGTTTAATGCTTTAAAAATTCGAAAAAGTAATTGACAATTAGAAAATAAGTGATATAATTTAGTCATAAATATGTTGATTAGGACTTGATTTATTAAATTATTTTTCAAGAGAGTTAGTGGTAGGTGGAAACTAATAAATGTTTAATAAATTACTACCTATGAATAGGACTCGAAAGAGATTCCCGGATTTGTTCCGTTATTTTAAGAAAGATAAAATTAGGATGGTACCGTCTTATGACTCCTTGGTAGCATCTTTTTTTATTTCTAAACATATTTTAAAGGAGAGGATTGTTATGATAAATATTAAAGAAGATGAAAGTTTAAGTGTTTTAAATCATAGTGGAGCGCATTTATTAGCTCAAGCTGTTAAGCATTTATATCCTAAAGCTTTATTTTGGGTTGGACCAGTTATTGCCGAAGGTTTTTACTATGATATTGATTTAGGAGACATTAAGTTAAATGAAGAAGACTTAGCAAAAATTGAAAAAGAAATGAAAAAAATTGCTAAGGATGGAAAGAAAATTGTCAGACATGAATTAACAAGAGATGAAGCCTTAGAAATGTTTAAGGATGACCCTTATAAAATTGATTTAATTAAGGAAATGTCAGATGATACCGTTATTAGTTGCTATACGCAAGGAGACTTTACAGACCTTTGTCGTGGACCTCATGTTGATTCTGTTAAAGAGTTAAAATACTTTAAATTACTTAAAGTAAGTGGGGCTTATTATAAGGGAGATTCAAAGAATAAAATGCTTCAAAGAATCTATGGAGTAGCTTTTAAAACGGAAGAAGACTTAAATAATTATTTACAGGAACTTGAAGAAGCCAAGATGCGAGATCATAGAAAAATTGGAGCAGCTTTAGACCTTTTCATGTCTCATGATTTAGTGGGTAAAGGTATGCCTTTATGGTTACCAAATGGAGCCATTATTAGAAAACAACTAGAAAACTATATTTATGAAAAAGAACAAAAATTAGGTTACTTACATGTTTATACTCCATGTGTTGGAACGGTTGATTTATATAAAACTTCAGGACATTGGGATCATTATAAAGAAAATATGTTTCCATCAATGAAAGTTGATGAAGAAGAATTTGTTTTGCGACCAATGAATTGTCCACATCATATGTTAATTTATAAAAATAGTTTACATTCTTATCGTGATTTACCAATTAGAATAGGTGAATTTGCAACGGATTTTAGATATGAAGCAAGTGGAGCGGTGAAAGGACTTGAAAGAGTTCGGTGTATGTGTCAAAATGACGCCCATTTATTTGTAAGGCCTGACCAAATAGGAGAGGAATTTAAAAAAGTTGTTTCTTTAATACTTGATGTTTATAAAGATTTTGGTTTAAAGAATTATTCCTTTAGATTATCTTTAAGAGATCCTAAGGATAAAGAAAAATATTTTGATGATGATAAGATGTGGAATGAAGCTGAAGATAAACTAAGAAGTGTTTTAAATGACTTTGGATGCGAATACACGGAGGCAATTGGAGAAGCCGCTTTCTATGGACCAAAGTTAGACGTTGAAGTAAAACCAGCGGTAGGTCCTGAAGTTACTTTATCAACTTGTCAACTTGATTTCCTACTTCCAAGAAGATTTGATTTATCTTATATTGACCAAAATGGTGAAAAACAAACTCCGGTTGTTTTACATCGAGCAATTTTTGGAACCTTCGATCGATTTACTGCTTTCTTAATTGAAGAAACGAAAGGAGCTTTCCCTTTATGGCTTGCTCCAATTGGAATTAATATCATTCCAGTTAACAATGATATTCACTTTAATTATGCTAAAGAAATAAAAGACTTATTAGAAAGTAAAGACTTTAGAGTAAATCTTGATGACCGGAATGAAAAATTAGGTTATAAGATGCGCGAATCTCAAACTAAAAAAATACCTATAACTTTAATACTTGGTGATAGAGAATTAGAAAATAGAGAAATTAGTTATCGTTTATACGGAGAAAAAGATACAACAACTCTTACAATAGATGAATTTATTAAATTTATTGAAGATAAAAGAACTAATAAAAAATAAAACAAAAAAGTCAAATTATTATTGACATTTGCTTGATTTTGAGTATAATTAAAGATGATTTGCACTTAGGAAACTTTCGAAGCCTTAAGTCAAAATTAAGAGGAACTAACGGGTAGTTCCTTTTATAATATCTAAAACTAAATTAGAAACACTATTATATCCTTTCAAACAAACTTCTTTAATATTATCACTAGGATTTCCAATATAATAACCATTATAATGTTTTAACATATAATAATCATTATCATTATCACCAACTGTGTAAATATCCTTATCTTTTAAACTAAGTTTATCTTTTAAAACTCTAATTGTTGATGATTTATTAATACCTTTATTCTTTAAACAATAAAATGTTCTATCATGATAAGAATAAATTAAAAAATCATAATTAGGATAAAGATCTTGCATTTTTAGATAATTATTAATAAAAGAATCAGTTATATCTTGATTTAAAATAACTATATTACAACCTATTAAAGTATCATTTTTTGGTTTGTCATAATAATCATCAGGATAAGAATATTGAATAGTATAAACTTTAGCATATTTAACTAAAGATAAAAATTCTTCAATTATACTTTTATCAAGAGAGTACATTTCAATAATATTTCCTTTCTTATCATATAAAATAGAACCATCACAGCAAGATAAATAATCATAAGGAATCTGATATTCAATTGTTTTTTCTTTTAAAGACTTATAACTTCTTCCTGATGATAACATGAATAAATTATTTTTATCTTGAAATTCTTGAATAATTTTATTATTTAATTTAATATCATTATCATTTAAATAATATGTACCATCAAAATCACTTACTAATAATTTCATAAAACCTCCATTTATAATATATTTTATTCTATTGAGCTGATGGATAAACACTAACTTGTTTTCTTGATTTGCCTTTTCTTTCAAATTTTACTACTCCGTCAGCTTTGGCAAATAGAG
>CANRHS010000070.1 GCA_947630495.1 uncultured Bacilli bacterium
TATTACTACCAAAGCTATCTTGCAATGAAGAAAGAGATTTTAGACTATGCCAATAGTGAAACTGTTGCTAAAGAAAAGGAAAAAAGTCGCGAAGAAGGTCGCGAAGAAAAAGAGAAAGACACAATTATTAATGCTTACAAAAAGAATATCCCAGTTTCAGTTATAGCTGAAATATGTAAGACTTCACTTGCTAAAGTAAACAAAATTATTAAAGAATATTGTCTTTAAGAAAATGTTGAAGATTTAAATCCTCAACATTTTTATTTTAAGGAGCAATTAAGATATCATATAATTCTTGATAATTATCAATATAATTAATTTCTAATTTATTTTTATAAATGTATTCTAACTCTTCAATTTCTTCTCGGTTTGCAAGAGGCATATAAATAACTGTAATGTTGTTGTTAATGGCTGCAATTAGTTTTTCTTTAATTCCTCCAACTTTTAAAATCTTACCGGTTAAAGTAATTTCTCCAGACATGGAGATATTATTAGTTATAATAACATTTTTTAAGTAAGAAAGTAAAGCGGTTGTAATGGTGATGCCTCCACTTGGACCATCTTTTTTAATAGCATTAGCAGGAATATGAATATGGAAATCATGATTTCTAATCTCATCAATATTTAAACCAAAGTTTTTATAGTTTCCTTTTATATAATCGAATGCAACTTTAATAGACTCTTCCATAACGTCCCCTACTTGGCCCGTTATTTTCACGTTTCCTAAACCAGGATACGCGATAACTTCAACTTTTACAACATCACCGCCATATGGAGTATAAGAAAGTCCGGTCATAACTCCTTTATTGTTTCTGGTATTTTGATTAATTTGGTATTTATGAATACCTAAAACTAATTCTAATTTTTTATTTGGATCAATTGGAACTTTTTTCTCTAACTTACTTACAACAAATTTTCGATATACTTTATCTAGTACTCTTTCAAGTTCCCTAACTCCACTTTCATGAGTATAGTATCTAATTATATTAGTTAAAGTTTTAGATGTTAAATTAAGTTCACTTTCAGGTACTTTATATTCCTTTATTAGTTCTGGAATAAGATGGTTTTTAGCAATCTTAATTTTCTCGTATTCTGTGTAACTTGGAACTTCAATTATCTCCATTCTGTCCCTAAGTTCTATTGGCACTGAGTCAATATAGTTAGCTGTTAAAATAAACATCACTTTCGATAAATCAAACTCTTCATCTATAAAATGGTCAACAAATTTACTATTTTGCCCCTTATCTAAAACTTCAAGTAACGCACTTACCGGATCTCCCTTAATATCCTTAGTCATCTTATCAACTTCATCAATGATGAAAACAGGATTATTTACACCAATCTTCGAAATACTAGACATAATTCTACCTGGAGCTGCTCCAACATAAGTTCTTCTATGACCAATTATCTCCGCCTCATCATTCACACCACCTACGGATATTTTTACACACTTTAAATTAAGAGCCTCGGCGATACTTTTAGCAATACTAGTCTTACCTACTCCCGGAGGCCCAACTAAACATAAAATTGGAACATTCTCCCTACTTGTATAATGTTTAACCATTATATGTTCTAAAATTCTTGTCTTTGTTTCCTCTAATCCATAATGGGTATTATCTAAAACTTTTTTAATATGCTCTAAATTAAAGTCTTCTTTCGTACTTTTATTCCAAGGTAAATTTAGTAAAACATCTATATAATTTCTAATAATTCCAACTTCAGGTGATGTAACAGGACTACTCTTAAATCTATTTATTTCAATTTCTAATCTTTTCTTAATTGCTAAAGGAGCATCTAATTCTTCTATCCTTTTTTCAAGTAACGTTACATCATCAACATTCTCATGTAATTCTTCTTTTAAAACATTTATTCTTTCTTTTAAATAAAACTCTTTTTGACTATCATCTAATTTCTTACTTACTTTTAAATCAATATCTTTTTCTATTTCAATAACAGATAATTCATATTCAATATCATCAAGTAACATCTTTAATCTTTTAACTGGTGATACTTCTTTTAAATATTTTAACTTTCTATCATGATTAAGTGGTAAAAGATTAGTAACAGTATCTGTTAATCTATCTATATCATGAATATCTTTAACATCATCAAAATCACTGGTATCAGTTGCTTTTACATATTTATCTATTTCTTTATATAGGCTTCTAGACATAGCAATTTCTTCAATAGGATCTATCTCTTCTTCTTTAATAACTGATACATTTACTTCATATAAAGAATCTTCTTCTTTAATATCTCCAACTATTGCTCTTTTTAATCCTCTTAAAGTAACTCGCATATTACCATTTGGCATATCTATTTTAAGTTTAATCTTGGCAATTACTCCTAGATTAATAGTATTTATATTTTCAAAGTTATCTTCACTTTTTTGATGCATTACAAAGACACAATTATCGTAGATACTTTCACCTAAAGTTATAATTTTCTTTAAGTTTTCATCGGAAAATTCGATTTTTATATCAGAATACGGGAAAATCTCATGATTTTTAATGAATAGTACTGGTAATTTAGTTTTTATCATGATTATCCCTCCTCGTTTTTTAATTTTGCTTTTTATTATAATCATGATTTCAAAAAAAAACAACCTCTTGACAGGTAAATTTACATCTAATTTTTAAGTTTTTTTTAATTATCTTTTTCTAGAGTTTCGAATATAATAAATTGGTGAAAAAATTTGTCAAATAAGGTTGATTTTCTTTCAATTCTTTGTTATAATCTTATTTGCATGGAGTTATAACCAAGTGGTAAGGCAGTGGACTGCAACATCTGTACCCTGCAACTAGAATATAAATTACAAGTCCTTAATATACGGGGCTTTTTTATTTTTTAAAATACTTCTTTTGACGATTTAAAACAAAACAATAATTAAAAAAGAGTATATTTCATTGTTAAAAATATACTCAAATTTTTACTTTTTCTTAAAAACAGTCTAATAGTATTTTATTTAAGATTTATTTTTTCTTTAGATAAATCTACCTCAATTTCATCGCTAGTCTCTGTTTCATAACTTGATTCTCCAGTTCCAATTGTAAATTTAATTTTATTTAACTCTGAACTTCCTTTATAATTATCTAAATATAAAGAAATATCAATCACACCTATTAAAGTATTTTCATCATTTATAGTATTATACCATCCAAATTCTTCAGTTAATGACTCATCGTTTAGAAAAATCTTGTCAGACCAACATTGAATTTCATAACCACTAACATTTTTAATTTCTACCATAGCAGCTAATTTATCATTTGCTTCAACAATGGCGAACGAATTAACTTCAATATTATCATTTTCTAATAATTGGTTATCAGAATAATACAAAATTTTTGAATTTAATGCTTTCTCAAATCCATTTTTCATAAATTTTTGATATAAATTTTCTGAATAATCATAAGAGTCTGCTAAAGACGATTCAAGTTTAATTGCACCAGTATAAATTGTTTCAAAGTTAGAATCATAATCACTGGCACTAATAGAAAAACCTACATTAATGTCAGCTATTTTTGAAATTCCGTTAGTAATAAGTTCTGCAAGATCAATAGTCATTGTTTCTGATTCTGTTTGCCCAGCCTCAACTTCAACATTCATATAACCACTACTTATCATATACCCATTTACTGAATTAACTGCATAACCTGATGAATTTGAAACAAATTCTAAAGTTTCATCTGTATCGTTTGTAAAAGCAAAACTCAATTCTACTCCATCATTATCTATTTCAAAATCATTAAGACTTATTTTTACATCGTCTTCATCATATAATGTCGTTGAATAAATTTCAGCAGTTTTATCAAATTTTTTCTTTAAAGTAGCCAATGACATATTCCCACTGCTTTTATCACTATTATTACTATTATTACTACCCTCTGTTTTTTTTACCACAACCAACAAGCCCTATAATCATTATCATAACTAATAATATACTTAATATTTTTTTCATATTTACTCCTTCTAAACTATTTTAATTCGGACAATGCCTTTATTATTTTTTCTTCTAATGCTTTTTGTTTTGATGCAGGTAATTTATCGGAAGTTCTAACTAAAATTGTACCTACAACTGTATGTGAGCCAGATGCTAAAATACTACCATCGAATATTGCTAAATAATTTTTTCTTTTAATAGCATCTTCTTCATTAGCATAAACTTCTATAGCACCACCGGCATTTGTACCTTTATCGATTAAATCTTTGCCATGTACTGTACTTTGATTTACATTTTTACTTTCAAAATAAATAGTTGCAGTATATCCTCCTGGTTTATTTAATTTACCATTTGGATCGTTATCCTCTGTAACAGCTCTAGCATCAACTACTTCATCAATCGTTAACAATCTTTGCATAACAAAATCTTCTTTTGGATTAGTTAATTGTTTATATTGTTTAATACTTGTATCATAAGAAGTATAGGCATCAGCTAATTCTTGTAAAATGCCAGTATAATCTGGTAGAGTGCTTAATTCTTTTGTTTTCTTTTTTATATCCTTTGTACTATTAGGCATTTCTCCTAAAATCAATTTAGATGCTACTGCTTTTTTAGTTGTTTCTTTTGCTGTTTCAATAACTTCTGAATCGATTACTTTTGAGTTAGAATCAATTAGTTTTTGCACTTTTGCTATTGCCTCATCCAACTCCTTATTTTTCTTGTCAATTACAGCAACTACTTTGTTATATTCTTTTACTGCAAGATCATGTGGATTAATGTCATAAAAATATAGTAATATCAAAGTTGTAATGACTAAAATTCCACCTATTCCCCCAATTATAAGTAAGTTTTTTCTGTTTTCCACATACACCTCCAAAAAAACTAACACAAAACCTCTCGAAAATATTATATCACTAAACTGGATCTTTTGAAAACCCCCTATTTTAATAAAAAGATTTTTTTATTCAACAGTCAAGCTTAAGAGTTTTTTAATTATCTTTTTCTCGAGTTTCGAATATAATAAATTGATTAAAAAATTTGTCAAATTAGGTTGATTTTCTTTCGATTCTTTGTTATAATCTTATTTGCATGGGGTCATAGCCAAGTGGTAAGGCAGTGGACTGCAACTCCTTGATCGTTGGTTCAAATCCGACTGGCCCCTCCAATGCAGCTGTAGTTTAGTGGCTCGAATATGGCCTTGCCAAGGCTAGGACGCGGGTTCGATTCCCGTCAGCTGCTCCAGTGACGTTTCTGTTCGAACTTTTATAGTTTGAACTTAACATATAATCAATCCGTTCGGGTTGATTTTTTTAGCAAAAATTTCACTATTATTCGGAATCTATTTCTAAACGTTTTTCAATATCCTCAATGCTCGGCAAAGTATTTTCTAAAAATTCTGGTATCTCAGATAAAATTTTATATTCACTTACTCCAATTGGTTTATTAATATCTTTTAAAGCTAACTCTGCTGTAACTCTTTTTTTATCTTTACAAAGTAATATGCCAAATGTTGGATTGTCTTTTTCGTCCTTAATATACTTATCAACAGCACTTAAATAGAAATTAAGTTTACCTGCATATTCTGGTTTAAATTCAGTTGTTTTTAACTCTATTACTACATAACTTCTAACTTTTAAATTATAAAATAATAAGTCAATATAATAATCTTCATTAGTTATAAAATCAAAAATATAGGGATTTTTCAATAATTCTTTTACTTGTTCATTATTAGGGGTTGGTAAAGTTTCGTCAAAATTAGTAGTTTTATTTTCTAAAAGAGCTTGTCTTTCATACAATTTACTTGCTATTTGATGAATTATAATTGGTCTTGGCCAACCATTATTTATTGATTCTGTTATATACCAATTTCTTTGTTCTTTATCTTTTACTTGATCCATAATAGTAGTAATTGAAGTCCAAGGTAATTTTGCAACATCATGCTGCAAAAATTCATCATTATCAAATTCACTAGCAAACTTTTGCATATATCTTAAATTTCTTGCTGACATACCTTTAATTGTAGGAAACTCTATTTTTAAATCTTTTGCTAAACTATCAATAAAAGATGAGCCCCATTTGTTATATTGTATTAACTTTAATCCAATATTGTAATACATTAAAATTAAATCTTTATTAACATTTTCAATTGTTTTATTTCTAGTAGTTAATAAAGTGTTTTTTATATCATTTAAAACTTCAAAATACTTATCATTATTAGTTAAATCTAATATGCTACCATCTTTTATTTCTTTATCAATGTTTTTGGATTGTCTTCTTTTGAAGAAGTTATTTCATCTATTATATCTTCTAACGTACTACTTATTGCTTCAATTGGAACTCCATTTTTATAAGCAGTAAAAACCATATTTGATAAAGACTCTAAAATTGTATTAATTTTAGCAACTTGTTCTTGCTTTTTATTTGTCATAATATCATTAAAATCAATAAATTCTTGTTCATTTTCGACTTTAACTTTTTTACAATAAAATACTGTTCCTTGACCAACCAACATTCCAATTTCAAAATCTATTTCATTTAATCTAATTTTATAAAAGTTACCAAATTCACATGGTAATGGATAAATATAATTTTGTTGTGCATAATTATCAATTCCATCATAGAATAAACCTAATTTTTCAACGTTTGCTTTATCAGAATCTTTAATTCGTTCTGGAAAATATAGCCAATCTTCATCAGAAAAGCCCTCTTTATCTTTAGTAAATTGAGTAAGCCATTCTAAATAACTTTGATTAGCCATCATAATCTTAATTTCTTCATTTCTAGCATTTTCTTTTTCAATATACTTCAAAAACCACCTATCCATGTCTACCCTTGCTTCTGGTGTTTCTATTTCATTTAACATTTTTTTCGTTATCTTCATAATAAAATTTCCTTTCATTTGCCATCTATTATAACACTTTTTTTAGATAACTTTTCTTTTTTACATTTTTTTACATAATTTTATTTATACATCTTAATTAACTTAGTAATATAATCCTTATTATTTAAAATATTAAAAGGTAAACATAACTTATATTATATTTACCTTTAGCATAACTTATTTATTTTTTCTATTATAATTTTCTTCAATATTAATCCAATGATTAATATTTTCAGAATTATAACTAATATGTCTTTCCTCTAAAAATTCTTTTAATTTTCTTGTGTTATTTGTGGCAGTTTTCAAAGCATCACTTATAGTATCAGGTCCAAATCCATTTTCATTGGAAACATATAAATAATTTTTTAAAGCATCATTGATTGCAAATTCAATGCTTGATTGTATAAGTTTAATATTATCTTCACTAAGTTGCTCAGTTGCATCAGGAAAAGTTTCAAATAATTCACTACAAGTAAAATGTTAATTTTTAAACTCTTTGAACCAATAAATCAAGAATTTTGAAAAAATAAAGTAGCCAAAGTAAATAAAATAGGTTATAATAACAACAATAAAATTTTTAAATTTATTTTAACTAGAGTTAATGCTCTAGTTTTTAAATGGTATAAAAAAGGAATTAACTTAAATAAAGCTAATTC
>CANRHS010000071.1 GCA_947630495.1 uncultured Bacilli bacterium
ACTAAAAATCTTAATTTTTCCCTTATTTTATATGGATTTGAAGCCAATTGGGCACCCCACTAGAAATTGTAGAGCCCAAAAAACATATAATTGTATGTAGAACGGACAAACTATTTAATAACTATAAATTAAAAAAATTAATTTACATGACTTAAAACACTTGATAATACTATATTTCTATGATACTATTTTAATATAAGAGTAGTAAGAGGTTAAGATGGAAGTAAATGATAATTTAATTAAAGAAATAGTTTCAAAATATAATAAGTTTTTAAATAAAGATATTTTTATTTCTAAAAGAGACTATGATAATTTTCTTGAAGAATTAAAAATAAATGAATACTTAAACACTTTAAAAGATTCAAAATATTATAAATATATTGAATTAATTAGTAATGATGGTTATAAATATTTAGAAAATCATAATAATAAATTTATTGATTATGAATTAAATAGATATCAAGACTATTTTGATAATATGTTCATGGATATAGATAAAAATATTAAACTTGATTATGAACAAAGAAAAGCCATTGTTGCAGATGAAGATTATTCCTTAATAGTAGCTGGAGCTGGAAGTGGTAAGACAACAACTATGGCAGCTAAAACCAAATACTTAATTGAAAAGAAAGGAATAGAACCTAGTAAAATCTTATTATTATCATTTACGAATAAAGCCTGTATGGAATTAGATTATAGAATAAATGAAGAATTCAATTTAAGAGTAGAAGTCTTAACATTTCATAAATTAGGAATGCAATTTATAAGACAAATATTTGATAAACCAGTTAAAATTTGTAGTTCAGGTACAATGGCTTTAATTCTAGATAAATATATAAGAACTAAAGTATTTCCTGATAAAAAGAAATTTGAAACTATGACAAGACTATTTAAAGAATACCTTACTTTTCCCAAAGATGCAATTAAATATCCTACCTTTGAAGAATTTTATGAAGCCAGTTGCAATCTTACATATGAAAAAAACAAAAACAATTTACATGAGTACAATAACAATGCCATCAAAAAAAGATTAAAAAATAATATTACAATTAAAGGAGAACAATTAAAATCTAAAGGAGAAGTAGAAATTGCTAACTTTTTAACTAGTAATAACATTAAATATGAATATGAAAAAACCTATCCTAATTTTGTTAGTAATAAACATTCTTATAGTCCAGATTTTACTATTTATAATGGAGAATTAGAATACTATGTAGAATATTATGGTCTTGCAACTAAAGAAGAAAATGGAACTATTTCTTCATCTTCAATAAATGAATATAATAGAATAATTAAAAAGAAAAGAGAATTACATCAACACTATAAAACAGATTTAATAGAGTTATATAATGAATATAGGGATTATAATGTTAATTACTTAACAGTTTTAAAAGAAGAATTAATAAAAAGAAATATTCCTTTTCAAAAACTAACTGATGAAGAAATATTTAGAATACTTTATTATTCTAATCAAAGAAGACATTACTTTAAATTTAGTAATTTAGTTTCTTTATTTATATCTAATTTTAAGAATAAAGGTTATTTAGATAAAGATTTTATTATGTTAGAAAATAAAGTTAATGATAATCTCTTAAAAGAACAATTAGAGTTTATAAGAGAAATATATAATTATTATGATTATTCTATTCATAGTAAATACATAATTGATTTTAATGATATGATTAACTATGCTTATTATGGAATTTCGAAAATAAAAAATACTAATAAATTAAAATATGATTATATAATTGTTGATGAATATCAAGATATATCAGTAATTAGATATCAATTATTAAAAGAACTTGCAAATATTTATAAATCTAAGATAGTTGCGGTTGGAGATGATTGGCAAGCCATATTTGCTTTTTCAGGCTCAGATATTAATATGTTTACAAACTTCTATAACTTAATGGGATATGCTGATATCTTAAGAATTACAAATACTTATAGAAATAGTCAAGAATTAATAGATATATCAGGTAAATTTATTTTAAAAAATACTAAACAATTAGAAAAACAATTACATTCTAATAAACACTTAGAAAATCCTGTTGAATTAGTTAGTTATGAAAATGATAAAGTAATTAAATTAAAACAAATATTAGATAAACTAGAAAAAGAAAATAAAAACTATAAAATATTATTATTAGGAAGATTTAAAGATGATATAGATGAAGTATTAAATGATTTTGAATTTAAAAGAGGAATAGATGATGAGATAATTTATAAAAATTTACATTTAGTTTATTTAACTGTCCATTCATCTAAAGGTTTAGGATTTGACCAAGTAATATTACTTAATGGAATAGATGGAATAAAAGGATTCCCAGCTAAAATAATGGATACTCCTTTAATTAAAATATTACTACCTATTAATAATGAATTAATAGAATATCCTGAAGAAAGAAGACTTTTCTATGTTGCTCTTACTAGAACTAAAAATAAAGTTTATATTTTAATACCAAAACAAAGATTAAATAGATCAGAATTTGTAAAAGAGATAGAAAATTTTGATAATGTTTTAAAGTTTAATTAAAGAAAAAGTATATTTTTCTAAATTTAACCAATACTAAAATTGGGTGATTAAATGAAAACAACTGGAATGGTAAGAAGAGTTGATAGTTTAGGAAGAATAGTTATTCCTAAAGAAATAAGAAAAGTTTTAAAGATTAAGGAGAATGAACAAGTAGAGATTAATGTAAGTGATGATAGTATAATCTTAAATAGATATTCTGATTTAGATGAATATGATATATCACTTACTAATTTAATTGATTGTATAGAAAGTGTCTTTAATAAAGACTTTATATTAACTAATTTAAATAAGATAGCTTTAACTTCTAGTAATTATAAAGAATATCAAAATTTAGAGATGAGTCCTTATTTAAATAATATATTAGATGAAAGAAAAGATGTAAAAGAAAGTGTACCCGTTAATTTATCTTTAAATAGTAATAAAGATGATATTAAGGCTTCTTTTATTATCAAAACCATTATTGAAAATGGAGATACAGTTGGATTATTAATTTTGTTATCAGATACTAATTTAGAAAATACAGATTTAAAATTATTTGATTTAATGGAGAAGTTTTTAGATAAATATCTTGAATAAATAAAAAATATGTGCTAGAATATAGACATAACTTTGAAGGAATGAGTAGATTAGTTAGTATTTAAAGAGATGTCTTGGGTGGTGGGAAAGGCAATTACTGCTAGTTGAAGATGGTTCTGGAGTTTAGGGTAAACCTACGCTGCTCGCGTTAAAAAGTAATAAGACATAGAAATATGTGAAATAAGGTGGTACCACGAGATTCTCGTCCTTTGGGATTAGAATCTTTTTTTAATTAAGAAATGGTGTAGGTTATTTAAGTAAAAAAATATAATAAAATGGAGGAAAGATTATGGAGAAGAAAAAATATTATATAACAACCCCAATATATTATCCATCGGCTAACTTTCATATTGGGCATTGTTACACAACCGTTATAGCCGATGCAATTGCAAGATTTAAAAAATTACAAGGGTATGATGTATTCTTTTTAACAGGAAGTGACGAACATGGACTAAAAATTCAAAAGAAAGCAGAAGATGCAGGAGTTACTCCTAAAGAATATGTTGATAAGATAATAAGTGATGCTAAAGATTTATGGAAACAGTTAGATATTGAATATGATAAATTTATTAGAACAACTGATGATTATCATGTTGAAACGGTTCAAAAAATATTTAAAAAATTATATGACCAAGGAGATATTTATAAAGGAGAGTATAAAGGACTTTATTGTACCCCTTGTGAGTCTTTTTGGACGGAAAGTCAATTAGTAGATGGTAAGTGTCCTGATTGTGGCAGAGAAGTTAATATGGTTTCAGAAGAAGCATACTTCTTTAGACTTAGTAAATATCAAGATAGATTAGTAGATTATATAGAATCACATCCTGAGTTTATTCAACCAGTTTCAAGAAAAAATGAAATGATTAATAATTTTATTAAACCAGGACTTGAAGATTTATGTGTATCAAGAACAACATTTGATTGGGGAATACCTGTTACTTTTGATTCAAAACATGTTGTTTATGTTTGGATAGATGCTTTATCTAACTATATCAGTGCTCTTGGTTATTTAAGTGAAGATGACTCTTTATTCAAGAAATTTTGGCCAGCTGACTTGCATATTGTTGGAAAAGAAATTGTCAGATTTCATACGATTATTTGGCCAGCTTTACTAATGGCTTTAGATTTACCTTTACCAAAACAAATATTTGGACATGGTTGGTTAGTTATCAATGGAGGTAAGATTTCTAAAAGTTTAGGTAATTATCGCGATCCAAGAGAATATATTAAAGAATATGGTGTTGATGCTATTCGTTATTACTTACTTCGTGAAGTCCCATTTGGAAGTGATGGAACTTTCAGTGAAGACCTTCTTGTAACCAGATATAACACCGATTTAGCCAATACTGTTGGTAATTTAGTTAACAGAACTTTATCAATGTTAAATAAATACTTTGATGGAGTAATCGAAAATTCTCCTATTGAAACTGATTATGATAGAGACTTAATTAGTTTAGTAATAAGTACAAAAGATAAAGTAGAAAACTATATGGATAATTTGCAAATACCTGAAGCCTTAGATGCAATATTCGAAATATTTAGAAGATGTAATAAATATATTGATGAAACAACACCTTGGGTTTTAGCCAAAGAAGAAGATAAAGAACCTTTAAAAAATGTTTTATATAACTTACTTGAAAGTATTAGAATTGGAGCAATTTTATTAAAACCTTTCTTAATGAATACTTCAAAAGAAATATTAAGACAATTAAATACAGATATGACTGATTATGAAACAATATCTGAGTTTGGTCAGTTAGAAGTTTCTAAGAAAATAAATGATTTCAAACCAATTTTCATGAGAATAGAGAAAAAAGATGAACAAGAATAGTTTAACAGATACCCATTTTCATCTTGAATTAACGGATGATATAGATAATATCTTAAAGAAAGCAAAAGGCAATAATGTAAAAAAATTTATAATATCAGGCTGTGATCTAAAAGGTATTCAAGAAGGAATAGAAATAATTAATAAGTATGATAATATTTATTTAACAATTGGTTTTCATCCTGATGAAGTAGATAATTTTAATTCTAACTTTATATCCTATCTAAAAGATTTAATTAAGAATAATAAAAAGATAATAGGAATTGGCGAAATAGGTTTAGATTATTATCATAATAAAGATAATAAAGATAAACAAATTAAGATGTTTAAGATGCAACTTGATTTAGCTAAAGAATTAGATTTACCAGTTGTTATTCATTCAAGAGATGCTTATCAAGATACTTATAATATTTTAAAAGAATATAAATTAAAAACAACAATTCATTGTTTTTCAGGTTCTCTTGAAAATGCTAAAAGATATATAGATTTAGGTTATTTCTTAGGAATAGGTGGAGTGTCAACATTTAAGAATACTAACTTAAAAGAAACTTTAAAAAATATAGATTTAAGTCATATTGTTTTAGAAACGGATAGTCCTTATCTTACTCCAGAACCATATAGAAAAGAAAGAAATGAACCTATGTATATTAAGGTTATAGCAGATAATCTTTCTAATATTAAAGGTGTATCTCTTGCTGAAGTAACAAGAATTACAACTAATAATGTATTAAATATTTATAAAAGAATAAAATAAAATAAAACTCTATCACATAACAATTTAGATATAACACTCGAGTGTTAACCTAATGTTAGATAGAGTTTTTAATTATAGCCCTTATGGCTTATGGACAAATATATTAACTTAATAATACATCTGTCTCTATTATTATTAGTTATTTTAAAAATTTTATACATTAAAAATAATTCTTAAAATTAATTTACTTTATGATACTTTTATGCTAAAATATAAGTAACAAAGGGAGATGATACTTATGAATAATAAAATAAACGTTCCAACCGGGATAGATGACTTTAAAACATTAATAGATGGTAATTACTTATATATTGATAAAACATTATTCTTAAAAGAAATAATAGATGAATGGGGAAAACCATGTTTATTTCCAAGACCAAGAAGATTTGGAAAAAGTTTAAATATGTCCATGTTCTATTATTATTTTAGAAATGACTTTGATAGTAAATATTTATTTAAAGGATTAAATATAACTAAATTAGGTAATAATTATTTAAAAGAAATGAATAAGTATCCAACTATATTTTTAAGTTTAAAAGATTTAAAAAAAGATACGTATCAAGAATTTTTAAATGATTATAAAACTTTAATTGCAAAGTTATATAAAAATTATAATTTTTTATTAGATAGTCCTCTTTTTACCGAAGTTGAAAAAGAATATATTATGAAATTTTCTAATGAAAAAGAAGAAAATAAACTTGCAAATGCTTTATCATTTTTAGTAGATTATTTAAAAGAATATTATAATGAACAAGTAATAGTATTACTTGATGAATATGATACTCCAATTTTACACGGGTATGAAAAAGGATACTATAGAGAAATAATAGATTTCATGAGACAATTGTTTGTAACAACCTTTAAACCTAATCCAGTTAATTCTCCAGTTAAAAAAGGAATAATAACAGGGATATCAAGAATAAGTAAAGAAAATTTATTTAGTGATGGAAACAATATAAATGTTTATAGTATAACTGATGAAAGATATTCTAATTACTTTGGATTTACGGAAGATGAAGTAAATAATTTACTTAGAGAATATAAATTAGATGATAATAAAGATATAGTTAAAGAATGGTATGATGGATATCTATTTGGAGATACAACTATTTATAATCCAGTTAGTATTTTAACTTATTTAGAAAAGAAAAAGTTTGACTCTTATTGGACTAATACTGGAGGAGTAGGATTACTTAAGAATTTAATTTATAATGCTAAAGATAAAACAAACTTACTTACTGAATTTGAAAGTTTAATCGATAAAGGTTATAAGGAACATGTTAATATAGACTTAAATATGGATTTAAAAAGTTTAAATGGAGATCCTAATACTGTTTGGACTCTATTCATGTTAAATGGATATTTAACTCCTGCAACTTTAGATGAAAACTTTGAAGATATGACTTTAAAAATACCTAATTTAGAAGTTAAAAAGAATTTAATCAAAATGGCAACTAGTTGGTTTACTCAAGATTTTAATGGTAATACTATGGTTAATTATTTAACAAGAGAAGAAATTAATGTATTCAAGAATAAACTAGAAGAAATAGTACTTGAAACATTTAGTTATCTTGATGTACCAAATAATTATGAATCAGAAGCATTTTATCATGCATTTGCCATGGGATTACTTCGAGTTGATAATACTTATTATGAAGTTACAAGCAATAGAGAATCGGGATATGGAAGATACGATGTTATCTT
>CANRHS010000072.1 GCA_947630495.1 uncultured Bacilli bacterium
AATATTTGGTGCGATTGACGTAGTAATCTACAACTTTTCGCAAAATCAACGTATTTGATACATAAAATATCAATCCCTATCAATAGTTTAGCATATTTTATTAAAAAAACAAATATGAAACATGATATATTTACATTTTCTTCATTTTGAGTATAATATTATACAGGAAGGTGATTGATATGAAAAAATGTATTTGTTTAATATTCAATCGACTAAAATTCTATTAAAAACCCTTCTTTTCTATAAAAAACATTTAAAATATTAGAGTAGAAAATGAATAGTTAAGACTTATAAGACGGGTAGTTGTTTATAAGGCAAGAATTTAATTCGTTTATTTATTTTCGCATTCCGCTAATGAAATATACAGATAATTAATCCTGTTTTTTCATGCGGAAAAGAAAGGATTTTTTTATGAATAAGTCAAAAAGAATATTATTATGTGCGCTTTTTATTGCATCTACTATTGTTTTAGGTAGGATTCTGTCTATTAGAACAAACATTATTACAATTGGTTTTTCTTTTGTTCCTATTATGTTAGGAGCCATTATTTTAGGGCCAAAATATAGCACCTTTATTGCTACTGTAAGTGATATTATTGGAGCTTTGTTATTTCCAACTGGAAGTTATTTCTTTGGTTTTACTATTACAGCTTTTTTTACTGGATTGACATATGGACTTCTATTATATAGAAAAAATTTTAGAATTGATAAAGGCTTTATTATAAGATTAATCATTAGTACTATAATAGTTACAGGAATTTTGAATGGGCTTTTAAATACAATTTGGATTATTATAATCAATAAAAGTGCAAGCAATATTATAATTCCTATTAGAATACTAAAGCAATTAATTATGGCTCCTATAAAAGTTATTACAATTATATCTTTATGTAAAATACTTGAAGAAAGGCTTAAAAAGTTAATAAATGATTAAATTAGAAAATGTAACTTTTAAATATGACAAAGTAGTCTTAGATAATATTAACTTGGATATAGACAAATTTAAAGTTACTTTTATAATAGGAGCAAATGGTAGCGGGAAATCTACTTTAGCAAATGTTATTAGTGGTTTATTATTTCCGAATTCTGGTAAAATCTACTTAGATGATATAGAACTTAATAAAAAAACTAATAATAAGATAATTAGAAAAAAAATAGGTATGGTTTTTCAAAATCCAAGCAATCAAATATTATTTTCAAAAGTATATGATGATATAAAATTCACTTTAGAAAATATGAAGATTTCTAAAGATGAAATTCCTAATAAAATTAAAAGCAGTCTCGAGAAAGTAAGTATGCTCGAATATATAAATGCTAATCCATATCAATTATCTGGCGGAGAGAAACAAAGAGTGGCAATAGCATCACAATTATCTTTAAATCCTGACTATCTCATTTTTGATGAAGCAACATCAATGCTTGATATTAACGGCAAAAGAGAAATATATAATCTTCTAGAGAATTTAAAAAAAGATATGGGAATTATTTTTATTTCTAATGATATGAGCGAACTTATTTATGCTGATAATATTGTTATTATTGATAATAATAAAGTTTATAAATATACACTTTCTGAGATAATTAAAGAATATAACATCTTAAATAAACACAATTTGGAGATTCCATTTATATTAAAAGTTGCAAACTTATTAAAAATAAAAGATGTTAGTAAATTAAATGAAAATTCTATATTAGAAAGAATTGATGAAAAGTGATTTATTTTTTAGTACTTATATTCTTCTTTATATATAGTATATTATTATTTCTAATAAATAACATATATATTCTTGGTGTAATATTTATATTTAATTATATTGTTTCGTTGATAATTAAGATACCATTAAAAAAACACATTAAATTTCTTAAAAATAACATTCTATTTATAATTTTTATAATATTATGTAATATAGTATTTAGCGACATTAATTCTTCTTTAAAAGTAGGAATACGATTATTTCTTGTAATTGATTTTACATATATTATGGGAAGTTATTTTGATTCAACAAAGATAAGATCTGCATTTAGATATCTGCTATATCCATTAAAATTTTTTAAAATTGACATAGATAATTTAACTTTAATTGTAGCAATATCTTTAGCTTTTATACCTATTTTATCAGATGAAGTTAATATGATAAAATTATCTCTTAAAAGTAAAGGATTTGAATTTAAATTTAGTAATCTAATTACTAAACCACATATTTATTTAATAACATTTTTGAATAGTTTATTTGATAGATTAGATGAATTAGAAAAAAGTTTGATGACAAAAGCATACTAAAAAGATGATTTTAAGCATTAACGCTCAAAGTCATCTTTTTCTATTGCAAGATAGTCTTTTGAATTATTAGTTTTAGATATACCCATAATATCTTCATAATTTTTATTGTCTAATGCTCCATGTTTATATAATTCTTCAACAAATTCCTTATATTTGCTATCTTTAACTCTAAATATTTTATCCATAAGAAATTGAACAAGATTATAAAACATATCTTTAAAATGTTTAAGTTTAGAAGATAATGTTTTGTTTTCTTTTTTTAAATTATCAATAGTAACTTCTTTTTCTTTTAACTTTTTATTTAAAGAAATATTTTCAGTTTCTAGATTTGAATTTAACATAGTAAGATGAGAAATTTGATGCTCATTTTTAAACATACTAGAATCCATTTCTTCCAAAGTAACTGATAACTTTTGAATTCTTTGATACTCTTTATTAGTATTATCTACTTGCTTAACAAACTCATCAATTTTTTCTTTTTCATCAAGGGATATTATATATTGGCTTTTATTAAAAACTTTAACTTTAGTATTGTTTAGTATCTCTTTTACTTCTTTAGTAGAACTATTTAATTTATTTGATTTTTCTTTAGCTCGTTTTAAATTGTTCTCATGAGTTTTAATTTTTTTCTTCATTTTGATATAGTCTTTTTTTACATAATCTTCATTTCTACCTTCCATTTTTTCGTTTAAAATATCATCTAAACTATACTCTTTATTATAAGTTTCAATACAATTTTCTCTCATTTTATCTTGTAAATTACGAAGAGATTCTTTTGTAAATACATCTGATTTTCCAACTTGTTTATTCATTCCATTTTTACTTTTATATTTAATTGGTACACCTACAATATGAAGATGAGGACAACTTTCATCATAGTGAATAATAGCACTTGCTACTTTAAAATTAGGAAGTATTTGTTCTAAATAGCGAACTTGCTCTTTATAAATGGTAGTCATTCTCTTTTTAAATATCATATCTTTTGTATCCCAAAATTCCTTATCTCCAAGTTCAATTATAATCTGAACTGCTAGATCATTTTTAGAGTTATTGCTAACATGAGTAAAGTAATCTTTAATTTTTCTATCATCTCTAACTTGTCTTGAATTATATTCTAAAACTGCTTTTTCAAACTCATCTTTATATATTTTTTTAACATCATCCACTACTGAATTAGTACCTCTAATAAATTCAATATCATTTTCTTTATCATCATATTTTCTACAATTATGATTATCTACTTTTGCTAATGATGATGCATTTTGAATTGCATTATTAGCTTTAGATGTTGTACCACTTAAATTACTTTTAGCACTATTTCTAACACTATTTTTCTTGTTTTGGTCATTTCCTATATGGAAAGAATAAGCTAAACTAGATATAAAAATTACATCTCCTTTCTTCCTCGTTTTTATGGTAATTTTGTTATGACAAAATTATTAACCCCCTAGGTATTTTGTCATACTAACAAAATACGGGGGCTAAGGCTTGCCTTAGAATCCGAAAATTAACTATCGTTAATTTTATAAGTAGAAGAAATTAAGCATAGTTAATTTCTTCCGTTATTTCTTCTTTCATAGTAGGTTTAACATCTACATAAATAGGTGCTTCGCCATAATGAATTATTCCATTACATTCACTAGGTATATTTTTAAATACATCTTTTTCATCTTCTAATAATGTTACACCATCTTTATAAGTATAAAGAACTCCCAAACTATATTCTTTCATTGCTGATTTAGGATCTATCTTTTTATAATCTTCTAAAGGGAATACTCTTATTATTGTTTTGTTATCTTCAAAATTAAAATAGAATACTTGATTTTCTACATTGTAAGTTGCTTCATAAAAACCTACTTCGTAAAACTCTCTTAATCTTAAAATATGCTCTGATACTTTTTCTTTTGGCTGATATTCACTAAATCGTATTATCCCAGGTGTATTATCAAATAGTATTGTATCTTTTCTTTCTAAATAACCTTGTTCATATAATTCACTACGTGTTTTAGCAATTGACTCTCTAAAATTAACTTGTTCTACAATACATCCACTTTTTAATTCTAGAAGTGTTATATCTTCTACGTAATCCATAATAAGCTTAGCTTTATCTTCTCTAGTATAATCTTTCCAAGACTTATTAAATTCTTTATATTTATCAGGAAATTTTATACTATTGATAAAATCTATATCTCGTTTAATTAAAATATCTTCTGGAGTAAATCTTAATTCATCACATATTTCAGTTTCATTAAGTTTAAATTTTAATTCTTCGATGGTATTTTCTACATTCTTTCGTTCTAAGTTATATTCTTCTAAAGTAAATACATTATTGATATAAGCATCCTTTATACGTTTAAATTTATCATTTTGCTTTTTAATTTCTTTTTCTATTTCTTCTTTTGGATTTTCTATCTTTTGTTTAATCATAGGTAAAAAGAATTGATTCACAACTGAATCATATTCAACGATTTCATCCATAAGAGTATCGACTACATCTTCAATTGTTTTTTCTTTAATTGTTAGTTCACAATCATTACAATAATAGTAATAATATGATGTTCCATTTTTCTTAGTTGTTGCTTTACCGCCTAAAATTCTTCCACATCTTGGACATCTTAATTTTTGCAAGAACAAATAAGTTAATGTTCTTTTATAACTACGAGAGTTCTTTTTCTTTTGTACCTGACATTCTTCCCATAGTTCTTTTGATATTATAGGTTCAACAACATTACTATAATATGTCGGCTTTTTAGTTCTTTTACCATGCACAAAGTCTCCTTTATAAACCTCATTTTGAAGTATTGCAGTAATAGTTGAATCTCGCCAATTTGTTTTATTTAAAACTTTTTCTTCATTTAAAATATTACTAATCTTTTTATAAGATAAACCACTATGATACATATTAAATATTCTTATAACTACATCTTTAGTAGCAATATTAGGCACTAAAATTTTATCAACTCTTTTATATCCTAATGGACATTTATGAGGAATATGACCTGCTTGTATTGCACCAGCAAGACCAATTTTAGTTCTTTCACTTGTTCTTTCTATTTCGTTTTGACTAACTGATGTTAGTAATCTAGTAACTAATTTACCATTAGCAGTTGTGGTGTTTATATCATCATTTGCACAATCAAGATATGCTTCGTTTTCTTCTAAAAATTTCATTATGTGTTCCATATCATATACACTTCTTGATAGTCTATCTAACTTTAAAACAACAATTATATTACATTTCTTATCTTTAATATCTTGTAATAATTCCTCGAAAGCAGGTCTATGATTACCTGTTTTAGCACTTATACCTGCATCCTTATATACTTTATAAATTTTATAACCTTTATACTCACACATTGCTCTTAATCTTTTTTCTTGTTCTGGCAAACTAAAACCTTCTCGTGCTTGATCTTCTGTACTAACTCTAATATAAATACCTGCAATCATTTTTACATCATTCAAAACAATCATCTCCTTTTCTTATTTTAAATTCAAAAAAGAGAAGTAAAGGTACTACTATAAAATAATACTTTCACTTCTCTAAACAACTTTGTAAGACTCTTGGTAACTAAGTTACCATCTATATTAATTATACAACATTTGTCGTAAAAAGTCCATTACTTGAGAAGTTGTTAATTTAAAAATGAAGTGCAACAAAATAATATTGAAAAAGACATATGAATAATCTATAATATCTTTTCGCTGAAAAAAGAAAGGAAAATTCATATGTCTAAAGCAAATAATACTATAAAATTTAAAAAAAATCAATACAAGCACTTAACAAAGGAGGATAGATGTACAATTGAAACCTTAGTTAATCAAAAAGACGAAAATGGTAAAAGAATATTTAATAACACATATATTGCTAACTATATTGGTGTTCATAAATCTACTATTTCTAGAGAATTAAGATATCGTATTAAATCTAAAATTATGGTTAGAACAGGTAATATTAAAAATAAACCTTATAATGCTACTGATGCTCATAATGACTATATATTTAAACGTGGTTTATCTAAAGGTGAATATGTTTTAAGAAAATTTCCTAAAATGGCTAAATATATTGAAGACAAAATAAAAATTGATAAATGGTCTCCCGATGTTATTGTTGGATATATGGAAAGACATAAAATATTTAATCAAGAAGGTTTCACCCATATTACTGTACCAACTATCTATAATGCTATTAGATTCCATATTATTAATGTTAAATTAGAAGATACAAGAAGAATGAAATATAATCCTAAATACGAATACCAAGAAGAAAAACAAGTATCTGAAAGTAAATTACCTTATTCTATAGATAATAGACCTGATGAAATTGAAAATCGCCTTGTTTTTGGTAATTTTGAGCTAGATACTATATTAGGTAAAAAAAGAGGCAAACATGAATGTTTAATGACTTTAACCGAAAGGAAAACTAGATTTGAAATAATTTTTAAATTGAATTGTAAAACTGCTGATGAAGTTGTTAAAAAATTTAATCAAATAAAAATTTTTATGAAATCTAATTACAATAAAATTTTTAAATCCATTACTACTGATAATGGTTCAGAATTTTCTCGCTTTTTAGAAATTATTAAAGATACTAAAACTCAAATATATTTTTGTCATCCTTATTGTTCTGGAGAAAAAGGTACTAATGAAAAAAGTAATAGTATGATCCGTTATTTTATTCCTAAAGGTTCTTTAATTGAAAACTATTCTTATCAAGATATTAATAATATTGCAAATTGGATGAATAATTATCCTAGAAAAATTCTTGATTATAAAACCCCTCTTGAAGCTTTACTTGAAGAATTTAATGATAAAAATATAATTAATAAAATTTATAAATTACAAGAAAAGATAAACTGTATTTAATGCTATTTATTCCAATTTCCTTTTGACATTTGGTTCCGGTTTTTATGAAAAAAGAACGATTGCTGAGTCGACTACATTTCGCTTCGCTTCATTTCGTTCTTTAACACCTTTTTCAGTTTATCATAAACCACCAAATATCAAAAGTTTTCTCGGCATAAATCGCTTTTTATACTTATTATTGATTATTCTAAAAGTTGCACTTGACTTTTTAATTAATAAA
>CANRHS010000073.1 GCA_947630495.1 uncultured Bacilli bacterium
AGAATATAATTCTAAATTTTATCGTACTGTAATAAATAAACTTCGAAATAACTTAGAAATAATAACTAAAGATAAAACAATCTATGATAGATTTAAAGAATATCCCAAAGAAGAAATAGATTATGCTTTAAAATTTTTAACACCTAAAGAAAAAGAAGTTCTATTATCAAGATATGGTTTTAATTTAAATAACCCAGATAATTCTAATTGGAAATTAAAATATCGAAGTGATTTTCATATCTTAATGTCAAAACTTAATAAAGTATTAGAATTTATAGTTGAACAAAAAAAGATTAGTAATCAAAGAAAAATATTTACAATCTATGATATTTTAGGTAATTATTCAAAAGAACAAATAGATTTAGTACTTAGAAGTTTAAATGAAAATAATAAATCTTTATTATATTTAATGTATGGTTCAAATTTAAGTAAACCTATATTATGTAATAACAAAAGAGTAAGAAAAAACTTTTTAAATCTTTTATTACCAAGAATAAGAAAAGTATTAGAAGGAAAAGATGATATAAGTAATGAAATAATAGTTAACCCTAATGTATTAAAAACAAGTTTATCAATAATTGAACAATTAAATAATCTTGAATATCAATATTTACAATATATTTATCCTTCTCAAGAAATAGTAATTGCTTTACTAATTAAAAGATTAGAAATTAGATATGATTATAATTTAAAAGATATAATAGAATTATTTAATATAAGTATTGAAGAATTAAAAAGAATAAATGAAGAAATAGTTCCTTTATTAGAAGAAAAGAGGAAAATTAAATGAATAGATATGAAACAATATATTGTTATTTTAAAAATAATTCAAAAGAAGAAATAGATAGTTGTCTTAAAAAATTAAATAAAGAAGAAAAAGAGTTATTAAAATTAAGATTTAGTAATCAATTAGATGATAGATATAATAGAAGGTTTTATTATATTATAAGTAAAATAAAAATGATGTTAGAAAATAAAAATATTAATTATTCAAATGGTAAAAGAGTTACAACTATTTATCAAAGATTAAGTAAATATTCAAAAGAAGATATAGATTATATTATTAGTTTATTACCAGATGAAGATAGATATATATTATATTTAAGATATGGTAATAATTTAAATAATCCAGATACAACTAACTGGAATAATAAATATAGAACTAGATTTGCAACTTTAATTAATAAAATGGAATCTTTATTAAAAGATAAAAGTTTAGGTAAAGAGATTAGGGTTCGAACAGGTAAAATTTTAACTATATATCAAATATTTAAGGAATATACTAGAGAAGAAATTGATAAAGTTATAGAAAGTTTAAATGATTATGATAAGTATTTACTTTATTTAAGATATGGTAAAGATTTAAATAATCCAAATACAACTAACTGGAAAAGTGAATATAAATATAAGTTTTATAATTACCTACTTCCTAAAATAAAAAATAAATTAAATAATATTAGGGGAATTAAAGAAGTTAATGGTATAAAAATTAATTCTCATATAAAAGAAACAATATTAGAAATAGAATATTTACTTACTAAAGAAAATAATATTTTACTTGATAATTATAAAAGAGAAGAATTATTAATTTATATTTTAGTTCAAAAGATGGATGGTAGTTATAATCTTGAAGATATAGTAAATTACTTTGAAGTAGATAGAAAATATATATTAAAGACAGTTAAAAGTGTTTTAGAAAGTTTAGTTACTACTAAATGTTTAGTTAAGAGATAATTAGTCTCTTTTTTTGTCAACTTATGACAAATTGACGTAAAACTATTGACATTATTATTAAAGTTACGTACAATTAAATTAGATGTTGTTTTATATATTATTAATATAGATTTTATAAAGACTATGTCTTAACCGGAGTATTACGGGGATTGCTATAATTAGAATAATACTAGAAAGGTAAGGAAAATGGATAATGTTTTAATGTACATTTTGCTTGCTTTGATTGGAATAGTAGTGGGAGTTGGTCTTACTGTTTTAATTAATACTATAAGAGGTAATGCTTTAAGTAAAAAAAGAGAAGAGATGCTAAATAGTACTAAGAAGGAAACTGATAAGATTAAAAGAGACTCTATATTAGAAACTAAAGAAGAAATACATAAGTTAAAAATGGATGCTGAAAAAGAGTTAAGAGAGAAGAAAGAAGAAGCTAAACAAGTTGAAAATAGATTAACTCAAAGAGAAGCTAATATGGATAAAAGAGATTTAATGTTTCAAAAGAGAGAAGAAGCATTAGATGAAAGAGAAGCTAAACTTTCAAGTAAACAAGCTGCTATTTTAGAAGAACAAGCAAAAGTTGATGAAATTAAAAATGAACAGATTAAGGTTTTACAAGATTTATCTGGTATTTCTAAAGAAGAAGCCAGAAAGTTAGTAATGGATAAGGTTAAAGAATCAATGGACTTAGAAATTGCTAGTTATATTAAGGAAAGAGAGAATGAGACTAAGTTAGAATGTGATAAGAAAGCACGAGAAATGTTAGTCTTATCAATGCAAAGGTATGCTGCTGATGTTGCCGAAGAGCAAACGATAACCGTTGTTAATCTTCCAAATGATGAAATGAAAGGAAGAATAATTGGTAGAGAGGGTAGAAATATAAGAACAATTGAAGCGATAACCGGAGTTGATTTAATAATTGATGATACCCCAGAAGCCGTAGTTCTATCTAGTTTTGATCCTTTAAGAAGAGAAATTGCGAGGATTACACTCGAAACTTTAATTAAGGATGGAAGAATTCATCCAACAAGAATTGAAGAGTTGTATGATAAAGTTTCAAAAGATATGAATGATAAGATAATTGAATATGGTAACAATGCTTTATTTAGACTTGGAATTACCAAAGTTGATCCTAAGTTAGTTGAAATAATCGGAAAACTAGAGTTTCGAACTAGTTATGGTCAAAATGCCTTAGCCCATTCTATTGAAGTTGCTGAGTTATCAGGACTTTTAGCAGGTGAGTTAGGTGAAAACGTAATGCTTGCAAAAAGGGCTGGACTTTTACATGATATTGGTAAAGCTATTGACCATGAAGTTGAAGGAAGTCACGTTGAAATTGGAGTTGATTTAGCCAAAAAGTATCATGAACCAAAAGAAGTTATTAATGCAATTGCATCTCATCATGGAGATACCGAACCAACCAGTGTTATTTCAACAATTGTTGCTATATGTGATGCGTTATCAGCATCTCGTCCCGGAGCAAGAAATGATTCCTTAGAGAATTATTTAAAGAGACTAGAACAACTTGAAAAAGTAACTGAAAATATTGAAGGTATTGAAAAGACCTTCGCGGTTCAAGCCGGAAGAGAACTAAGGGTAATTGTAAAACCTGATGAAGTTGATGATTTAACAAGTTACAAAATTGCAAGAGAAGTTAAAGAAAAGATTGAAAAGGAAATGCAATATCCTGGTACTATTAAAGTAACCGTAATTAGAGAAGTTAGAGCCCAAGAAGAGGCTAAATAACTTCTTTTTTCATGAAAAAAACAACTATTCAGTTGTCTTTAAACTTTCTTGATAACGCATCTTTCCTTCTTCAATCATTTTCATTGCTTCATCTATTCCATGATAATCATAAACTTGAACTTTAATATTTTGTAAAAGTTTATAATTTTCAAAGAAATTCTTAATTTCAATTAAAGAATGTTTTGGTAGTTCATCAAGGGAATTATAGAAATTACATCTAGGGTCAACATTATTAACAGCAATTATTTTAGGATCTCCAAATCCATTATCAATTGTATCTAAGTATCCTAAAACTTTAGCTTCAATCACGCATCCTGGAAAACTTGCTTCACTAGAAATAACTAAGATATCAACTGGATCTCCATCCGTTGCTAAAGTATTTTCAATGAAACCATATTCACTTGGATAAGTCATAGATGAATATTGAACCCGACTTAATCTTATTCTGCCTGTTTTTTTATCAATTTCATATTTATTCTTTGTTCCAAGTGGTATTTCTATAATACTATCTACTATATTATTCATAACGCCTCCTACTTTAATAATAACAGATTATTTATTTTTTTCAAGTATTTTATAATTTAATTTACTTTATTTGACATTTCTATTGACTATATATTATTTATATGATACTATTAATACATAAGCAGGTTACTCTTAAGCTGGCAAGATGCCCGAGTGGGCGTCCCCAGAGCGAGTAACCTGTTTTAAATTTTATTAATTTTATTGACATTTATACATATTTGTTGTATTATTTATCTAAGGAGATGATACTTATATGAGTCTAAATACTTTGGCAAAAAATAATGAAAAAATAGTTGATAGTTTGTTTAATCAAATTGAAGAAGTTATAGTTAATAATAAAAATAAAATGATTTATCAAATTAATGATACTTTAGTTAATACTTATTTTAATATTGGAAAAATAATTGTTGAAAATGAGCAAAATGGTAATATTCGTGCAGAATATGGTAAAGAAATTTTATTAAAATTATCTAAAAAATTAACTAGTAAATATGGTAGTGGTTATAGTAGAACAGGACTTCAGAATATGAGGTTATTTTATAGTAAATATAAGAAATGCCAGCCAGTGGCTGGCAAATTGACTTGGAGCCATTATTGCTACTTAATTTACATTGAAGACGATGTTGAAAGAGGCTTTTATGAACAAGAATGCATTAATTCAAAATGGTCAAAAAGAGAATTAAAAAGGCAAATAGATTCTTCTCTATTTCAAAGATTATTACTTTCAGAAGGAAATACGAATAAGAAAAAAGTATATGAATTATCGAAACATGGTCAAACAATTACTACTCCAAATGATATTTTAAAAGAACCATATGTCTTTGAATTTTTAGGTATTAAAGAAGAAAAACCAATGCTTGAAAGTAATTTAGAAGAAAATTTAATAAATCATTTATCTTCATTTTTAATGGAACTTGGTAAAGGTTTTATGTATGTTGGTAATCAAATGAGAATTACATTAGATAATAATACTCATTATTATGTTGACTTAGTTTTTTATAATAAAATACTTCGTTCATATGTCCTTATTGATTTAAAAATGACTGATATGAAACCTGAATATGTTGGACAAATGAATATGTATATTAATTATTATAATAAAGAAATTAGAGATGAATTTGATAATGAAACAATTGGTATTATTCTTTGTAAAGGTAAAAAAGAAGTTACTATGGAATATGCTTTAGGAGGTTTATCTAATCGTTTATTTGCTTCAACTTATACCTACTATATTCCGAACAAAGATGAATTAATTAATGAAGTTGAGAAAGTTTTAAAAGAAACAAGTAATGAATAGAATAATAATCAATCAATAAATAAATATTTCTTATTTCTATTGACTATGTATTTTTGTTATGATATTATTAGTACATAAACAGGTTACTCTATAGCTGGCAAGATGCCCGAGAAGGCGTCCCCAGAGCGAGTGACCTGTTTTTTGCTATGATATTATAGATAAAACAAGATTTGCCAGACACTGTCTGGCATTTTAAATTTAGTTCAAAAAATTATTATTATTTAATTGACTATATATTAATTTGGTGATATAATTAATACATAAACAGGTTACTCTGTAGCTGGCAAGGTGCCCGAAAGGGCGTCCCCAGAGCGAGTAATCTGTTTTTTGTATTTATTTTGATCAGAAAAAAAGAATAAATTAAATTAAAAAGGAAAACTTTACGAATAAAAGATAAAAAAATATTCATAAAGTTTTTTTTCACATAAATTATTGCATGATAAAAACAATAGAAGAAAAATTTGGCAAGTGTAAATAAATGTCAAATTTAAAAAAATATTATCAACACACTAGATTTCAAAGAACATTTATAGTATAATTTAATTATCAAATCTTAATTGAAAATTAAGTTCTAAAATATTAAGATTTGTTGTGGTGGAATAAGTGAGTGTGTTGATAATTATGTCACTTATTTCTTTTTTTGTAGATAAATTCATTTCTCTTAAAATAATAGAACCATATTCTAAAAGTTGTCTAATAATATGAGCAAACTGAATAAATAGGTAATGAATTTTTAAAGCATTTTCATTTCTGCTACATAAATGAGAAATGCAGTAAGTTCCATTTTTTTGTTGATTAAAGCCTTCGTTTTCGATTTTCCAACGACGTCTACCCATAGCAACAATTTCTTCAATATTACTATTTTTAACGTCTAAATTACTAATATAGTTAAAAGTGGTAGTTTTTTTATTTTTGGTTTCAATATATCTAAAGGCATGAAAAGTGTTCCCATTGAATTTAATATTACGAGATAAGTAATAGTTAGTTTTAGAAGTTTCATTTTCATAATTAATATTATCTTCAAATTGTTCCCAAACATTTTTAAGTCTTTTTTTCTTCAAGTTAAAAATAAACTTCCATTTATAATCTTTGCAAATATTAATCATAGGAGTAGTGGCATATAAAGCATCACCAGTAATAATAAATTTTAATTTAGGAAAATTTTTTTTAATTCTTGGTGCCATACGTTTAAATGCATTGATTTCACAATCTTGCTTTTGCTTTTCGGTGTTAATTTCATTATTTTCAATCCATTCCGTATCTAAACTGATAACTATATTTTCAAAGACTATTTTTGCTTCTAAAACATATTTATAATATTTTATTTTTCCATCTTTTTTTCTACTAATACAATTACCATTTAAATTATAATCTAAAGATGTGATACCAGTAGCATCAACAACAACTTGAATATGACCATTATATCTGAATCGATCAAACATTTTACTTCTAATTAAAGCATTAACTATATATTTTCTAATTTCTTCAATTTCTTTATATTCTAAAGTTTCAATTACATCTTGAATAGTTTGCCAATTAGGAATTTCTTTGAGTTCTTGATTGCAAATGCTAGAAAGATTTTTAATTGCAGCTTCGGTGTTAAATTTATTAGAAGATATTTCAGTCATGGTAGTAATTCCACATATAAGAGCAATTATCTTAGTTAAGATAATGGTACGCATTTTATATGTTACATATGACTTATGTCTTTTATCAGTTAATTTAGAAAATAAATTAGTTAGTTCTGGAAGATATTTTTTTATTATTTTCATAACTTCTTTTAGTAAATCTTTATCTTTGATTAGTTCTCTTCTTTGTTCTCTTGTTAATTCATTTTTTGCTTTTTTAAATTTAGTACCTTTCTCTATTCGTATTGATTTATCATTATATTTTTTTTGTAATTTTCTTTCTACCTTTCTTCTTTCTGCTCTTGGCAAATTTTTTGCTTCTTCTATTTCCTTTTTTAATTCTTTACACATTACTTTAAACTCCTTCTATTCTATATAATTATATCATAGATTTTTTTGCGAAGAAATTTTTAGTAATTTTACTCTTTTTTGCTGAT
>CANRHS010000074.1 GCA_947630495.1 uncultured Bacilli bacterium
TAATTATTTTAATATAATTTATAATACTATAATTCTTAATAATATAATTTAAAATTATTTATAGGAGGATTTTTATGGACAATAATATTAAAAAACTTAGAAAGAAAAAAGATATATTACAAATAAAATTAGCAGTTGATCTTGGTTTAACTCAAGAAACTATAAGTTCATATGAAACAGGAAAAGTTACTCCAAGTACTGATATTCTTATAAAAATGGCTGATTATTTTCATACTAATATTGACTATATACTTTGTAGAACTAATTATGATTTACCTATAAATGAACTTAAACCTGATAATATTTCCGAAAATCAATTTGAAATATTAACTAAATTTAAAAAATTATCTAATGTTGACCAAGCAAGAGTTGATGGATATCTAAATGCTTTAATTGATAAGAAGAATAATTGATGTTTTATTAAAGGTAAGTAAATGTCGGATAAGTTTAGCGCTTTGTCCGACATTTACTTACATAGTTGCTAAAAAGAAAAAATACCTAAATTGAACTTTTTCCAACATTTATGAATAATTTTTAATTTTTTGTTTATGATAGTTAGTGATAGGAGGAGTTTTATGCAAATATTACAAAAGATAGCCTTAGTTTTTACCATAATTGGGGCAATTAACTGGGGACTAATTGGTATTTTTGATTTTGACCTTGTAGCAACAATATTCGGAGATATGACTTTACTTAGTCGTATTGTTTATACCATTGTTGGTATAGCCGGACTTATAAATATTGGTCTTTTATTTACAGATTACAAAGAAGGCAAATAAAAAAATTCGCGTGATAACGAATTTTTTATTTTATACTTAGATTTATTTAAACTAACTTAAATGCCATAACAACAATGAATGCTATAATGCAAAGTAGTAATAACTCTAAGAAAAGTTTCCAACTATTTTTTATCCAATCTGTATAAGATACTTTTAAATAACTAACTGTACCTAATAATACAATACTTGTTGGAGCAATTAAAAGGGCTAAACCTTGCATTGCTTGAGAAACAAGAACTATTAAAGGATAAACAGTTGTATCTTGGATTACACTTACAGCATAAGGTAAAATAGCAGATGCTGTATAATAAGGTTCTATAAAGAAGATACTTGTTATAAATGTTGAAGCAGCAAGTGTAATAGCATTGAATCCATTAGTTATTTCCATCAATGGTTTTACAATTGTTAAGACAATTGGATGATTTGAAGCTGTTACTAATACAGTATAAGCTAAGAACATAAGTAAGGCAGCAAGTCCAAACTTCTTAGCACCTTCTTTGTAACTATCAAAGATTTCATTTGGTTTAATGCGATAAATAATTGCAAGAACTACTGTTGCAAGAATTAAGAACATTGAGAAATCTAAAGCTCCCCATGTACCAATGGCACCTGAAAATAATCCCATTGAACCAAGAATCTTTGCAAAAATATCATAGTCCCAAATCTTAAATCCCATAACATTTTCATTGAAAGTATCAAATACTGTAACACCAAAGGCTCCATTAAAGTTAATTGAACCAAATATCATTAATACTAAGATTAAATCAAAGATAACAATAGCTGGCCAAATAGCACGCTTTTTACCTTTACGGCTTTTAACTTCTACCTTTTCAGCAATTAATTCTTTTTCTTCTTCTTTCTTAATAACTTTTTTCTTTAAACGCCAGATAATATTAAATGTTAATAAGGCTATTCCAAGAACAAGAACTGCAACTCTAACCCAAATTAGGCTTGTATAACTTAGAGTAGTTGATGCTGATTGATTAATTGCATCTATGTATGCTCCTGTTATGTTTGCTCCAAATAAAGAGCCAATCATTCCAACAGCAATACTTCCAATTGTAGTTAGGGCAACTGTTATTCTATCATATCCCATTAAAATAATAATGGTTGCTAGAAGTGGTAGAACAAACATAAGTTCATAAGTAAATCCACAGAATGCTACAATTGTTGCTAAAACTGTTACAACCGTTGCAAAGAAAATAATCTCCTTTCCTTTAAATAGTTTAGCAATCTTATCACAGACTTTTCTATAGGCACCAGTTTTTTCAAATACTCCATAAAATGCACCAACTAGTAAAACATAGAAAGAACATAAGATAAAGTATCCTGGTAAGATGCCAAGTGGATAACCTAAGAAATCAAATAATCCAGCCGGATGCCTTACATCAGTTGCTAAAGAACCACTGAAATAAGTAATAGGTAATATCCAAGTTAGTAAAACTGTTGCAAAAATTGCTATTAGTAATACTTTTAGTGTGTTATTTTTCTTCATTTTGACCTCCCACTATCATTATATAATATTTTTTTCTATAAAATCAACTTATTTCACACTAATTTCACATAAAAAGTTATATTTTTTTTTATTTTTACCATATTAATAGCAAAAGGATATGATTTTATGAATAATAAAGTGGTTTTAATTGGATGTGGTAATGTGGGTTCAAGCTTTGCTTATGCCTTAATTAATCAACGAACGAAGATCGGAGAATTAGTAATAATTGATACAAATAAAGATAAAGCCTTAGGAGATGTCATGGATTTAAATCATTCTTTAGCATTTGCTCCTTCAAAATTAAAGATTAGAGTAGGGGAGTATAAAGAAGTAGAAGACGCCAAAATTGTCTGTATAACTGCAGGAATTAATCAAAAAGTAGGAGAAACAAGACTTGATTTAATAAATAAAAATAAAGTTATTATTGAAGATATTGTTGCTAAAGTTATGGATAATAGTTTTCAAGGAATATTCTTAGTTGCAACTAATCCTCTTGATATTATGACTAATCTTGTTTATAAATATGCTAAACTTAAAAATCCAAGTTTTAAAGCAAGTCAAGTTATAGGTTCTGGAACATCACTTGATACATCAAGACTTCGGTTTTTAATAGGTGATAAATTAAATATTAATCCTAATAATGTTCATGCCTATGTAATAGGTGAACATGGTGATAGTGAATTTGTCCCTTGGAAAAGTGCCACAATCGGACTTAATCCAATTAGCAATTATTTAACTAATGAAGAACTTGATAATATATATGTTGAAGTAAGAGATTCTGCCTATAAAATTATAGAAAAGAAAGGTTTTACGAATTTTGGAATAGGTGTTTGCTTAGTTAAAATTGTAAATGCTATTTTAGGTGATGAGAATAGTATTATTACTATTTCTTGTTATAATAAAGATAATGATATTTTTATAAGTATTCCAGCTATTATTAATAAAGATGGAGTTCGAGACATTATTAACCTTAATTTAACTAAAGAGGAAGAGGATAAATTATTAAATTCTATAAATGTTTTAAAGAATGAAAATATTTATTAAAAATTATTTTTATATATAAAAATTATTTTCATTTTTAAAAAGTTATTTTTGCATATAAAAATAACTTGACTATTTTATAATTATAGTATATAATTAAATTAACAGGTGATATATATGTTAATAAGAGAAAAATATTTAAAAGAAATAAGAGATTTTTATGATAGTGATTTAGTAAAAATATTAGTTGGTATTCGAAGATGTGGTAAATCAGTTATCTTAAATCAAATAATTGATGAATTAAAAAATAAAGGAATAGATGATAATCATATAATTTATATTAACTTTGAATATATTGAATTTGAAGAATTAACTAATTATAAAAAATTAAATTCCTACATTAAAGAAAGAATAAAGGATAAAAAGTTGTATTATCTATTCTTTGATGAAATTCAAAATGTTATTGATTTTGAAAAAGTTGTCAATTCTTTAAGAGCATCTGAAAATACTAGTATTTTTATTACAGGTTCTAATAGTAGATTATTATCATCAGAATTATCAACTATTTTATCAGGAAGATATGTTGCTTTCAAAATTAATCCTTTAACTTATAAAGAAATGTTAACATTATTAAATAAGAAAGAATCTTCTGAAGAGTTATTCAATGACTATTTAAATTGGGGAGGATTACCAAATAGATTTGAGTTTGATAATGAAACTTCTATTAAGAATTATTTATATAGTGTCTTTGATTCCATTATTTTAAGAGATGTTGTTGAGAGACTTAAAATTAGAGATACCTCTTTATTTTATCTGATTTTTGGCTATATACTTGACACTATAGGAAGAGAATTCAGTGCTATAAATATAACTAATTATTTAAAGAATGAAGGAAGAGATGTCTCCACTTTAACAGTTTATGCCTATCTTGATGCTTTATGTAAAGCCTTATTAATTAGAAAGTCATATCGTTATGATGTTCATGGCAAAATGATTTTAAAAACTTTAAATAAATATTATGTAACTGACTTAGGAATTGCTGAAATTAAAAATAACAATAAGCATGTTGATAGAGCATATGCTTTAGAAAACATTGTTTATAATGAGCTAATTGCTAAAGGCTATGAGGTTTATACAGGAAAAACAAAACAAGGAGAAATTGATTTTGTTGCTATTAAACATGATAAAAAAATTTATATTCAAGTTGCATGTACTGTTTTTAATGAAAGTACTAAGAAACGCGAATTTGGAGCATATGATGTTATCAAGGATAATTATCCTAAATATGTTATAACTGAAGATAAAGGTAGCTATGATTATAACGGAATTAAACATATTAACATAATTGATTTCTTATTAAATGATGATTTTTAAAAAAAGAAAAATAGCATCCCGCCATTTTCCTAATATATTATATGGTAAATTAAATTTTGAGCCACATTATTGTGGATAATTTTATTTTACCATTCTTCTAATTGTTTGATTTGTTCTATAGATAATTCATTTGTAAATGGTTCTGTATTTAATAAATTATTTATATACTTGTAATCATTAGTTGAACATATTTTTAGAAGTAAATTATCAAGATTATAACTATAATTATCTATTGAACCCACATATTGAGCCATATACCAAGCATCTCTTGTTTCTATTAAATAATCTTCTATTTTAGAAAAATCAAGGTTATATAACTCATAGTTTAAAGCAAGTCGAAGACAATTTTCTTTAGGATCAATACTATCAATGGCATCTTCAACTAATTGTTCAAACTCTTGTTGATTAACATAAGGTGGATTCTTAACTTTCATATAATCTGTTATTAATAACATTAAATCTTTACTATTTACATCACTTGCAAGTTCTTTATATAATGGATTATTTAAAAATAACTCATAGATTGCATCATATAATTCATAATTACTATTGCTATATACAATCATAGCCGTTTTTATTAAATACAATAAATCAAGTATTTGTTCCTTTTTTTCAGGAACTTTTTCACATTTTGCTAGTTCTTTTAATTCTTTTACTAATTTTTCTTCATCTATAAGCTCATTTACATACTTATAAAATATTCTTAACATATAGCCTCCTTTTAATTTTATCCCCAATTTGGTGGATAACTTTTTTTAGTATACCCCTTCGTGATTTGCTATATAATACCATTTTTTGTTAAAAAAGTCAAGAAAAAAGTGTAAATTTACATAATTTTACTTATTTTAAGACATTAAGAATATATCTATTAGGTATAGATTTTTTCTTAATTTTATATTATAATAAGAGTAATCAAAGAGGTTCGTATGAGAAGTAGAAAAGAATTAAAAGAAAAAGCTCGTAAGAGTGTTAAATGCCATTATTTTAGAAATGTTATCTTAGTCTTTTTAGCATCTTTATTAATTGCTGGTGGTTATGATTATGTTACTAATATATTTGAGTCTAATCCCGTTCCAAATATTGAAATAACTGATAAAATACCTAGCAGTAAAGAAGATGCCGAGGAAGTAATTGGAGATATTGTTAATAAACATGATACTGCTAAGAATGATTTTTCAACTAAAAAGTATAACCGAGGGGTGTTAGCCGTCTTCTTTAATCAAATAATGGATAATGATTCTTTTATCTTTGGTATTATAAATGCTTTTAATAGTTTGTTTTTTAAAGGTAATATAAGTATTTTTATAACTATTTTAATTGCTTCTTTAATATCATTTGCAATTTTTTTGTTAATTCAAAATGTTATAATAATTGGTAGATGTAGGTATTTCTTAGAGCAAAGAAAGTATCGAAATACGAAGATTGATAAACTTTTATTCCCTTATAAGGTTAAAAAGACTTGGCAGCTTGCCAGAGTATTATTTGTAAGAATGATTTATCAGTTTTTATGGGATTTAACTATTGTTGGAGGAATTATTAAGCATTATGAATATAGTATGCTCCCTTATGTTTTAGCTGAAAATCCAAACATTGGGGTTAAAGATGCTTTTAAATTAAGTAAAGAATTAACAAACGGAAATAAATTTAATTTATTTAAACTTGATTTAAGTTTTATTGGTTGGAAAATTCTAGCTTCATTTACATTTAACCTTTCTAGTATTTTCTATTTTGATATTTATGAACAATGTACTTTTGCAGAATTTTATATGGAATTAAGAAATAGAATTAAAAAGAAATATTCTAATCTTTTAAATGATAGTTATTTAGATATTGAAGAAGAAGTTTCCAAAGAATATCCGGCTGATGGGTATAAAGTTGAATTTAGAAAATATAAAAAATTATTGAATATTGATTATCGAAAAAACTATGGTGTTATTAATTATATTTTATTCTTCTTTAGTTTTGCAATATTTGGTTGGGTTTATGAAGTTGCAATTGGTTTTATGAATGATGGAGTGTTTATTAATAGAGGAACGTTGTTCGGTCCTTGGTTACCAATTTATGGATATGGTGGAGTATTGATTTTAATTTTATTAAAACCTTTTAGAGAAAAGCCTTGGTTAGTATTCTTATTAGCTCTTGTTTTATGTGGAGCAATTGAATACGGAACAGCTTGTTACTTAGAATTTGTTAATCATATGAAATGGTGGGACTATAGTGGATATTTCTTAAATTTCCAAGGTAGAATTTGTTTAGAAGGACTTCTCGTCTTTGGACTTGGAGGCTGCGGTGTTACTTATTTTATAGCCCCAATTCTTGATAATTTATATAATCTAGTTAAACCTAAACTTAAGACAATTATTTGTATAATCTTACTTTTCTTCTTTGCAACAGATTACATTTATTCAACAATTAATCCTAATACAGGAGATGGTATTACAACTATAAATATTATGAATAAAATAGATTTCAATGATAGTTTTTGAAAGGAGTGATATTAATGAAAGTAAATGAAAAAAAACAATGGTTAAAATTATATGAAATAGCAGGGAAAATCGAGGAGGTTAAGCCTTGGAAATACTTTAGTGATGTAGAGTTATTTGTTTATGTATCTCCTAAGTTAAATGATATTTTCTATTGTTGTATCATGGGAAATGCAGGAATTATTTATATATGTTTCGGAGGTGCTCAATGATCAGAAAAGATAAAAAG
>CANRHS010000075.1 GCA_947630495.1 uncultured Bacilli bacterium
ATCCGGTATTAGCAATCGTTTCCAATTGTTATCCCAGTCTCAAAGGCAGATAACCCACGTGTTACTCACCCTTGCGCCACTAAGTGAAAATCCTAATCTGCTTTGTGCAAGCACTCTGCTTCAAAGGGTCACTTCGTACGACTTGCATGTCTTAGGCATGCCGCCAGCGTTCATCCTGAGCCAGGATCAAACTCTCAAAAAATATAATTTTTAAAATTTAATTTTAGTTCGTTTTCTTCCTAGCTTAAAATTGACGTTTTGCTCAGTTTTCAAAGATCTTACTCTTTGCACCTCCACATCTGTGAAGTGCATAAGTACTATATCAAATTATCAAGTTTAAGTCAATACTTTTTTTGAAAATTTTTCAACTTTTTTTATTTGATAATTTGTTGTTGCCTCTTCATCAGAGCAACTTGTTTAATAATATCACAAAGTCCTACTTAAGTCAACACTTTTTTTCAATTTTTTTCGACTTTTTTTAAACTTTTTAAATTCAATATTTTTAATCAAGTTTTTTTGCTCCTTCTTTCAAGCAACGTTTTCTAATATAACAAAGTTTTAAATCTTTGTCAACAACTTTTTTTGATTTTTTTAAATTTTTTATTTCAAAATTTACCTAAATCATCGGGTTGCTTTTATAATTTATCAAATTTCGAAATAATATGCAATCAATTTTACATTTTTTGACATTATTTCTTTGAATTCTTTATATTATATTCAAAATATGAAAAAAAATCACTAATTTAAACTAATTAATTAGTAATTTCTTTTTTTACTTTATTATATAAATTATAATAGTATTCGATTGTTTTCTTATCAAAAGGAATGACCTTAGCTCGAACTAAACTAATTAAATTAGTAAGTTCATCTTTTAAAATCTTATCAATCTCCTCTGGATAATTCATTTTGTTCTTGTGATACCTATATTCACCTCGATCTAAAACTTTAAAAGCTCCATCTGGAAATACTCTTAAGTCTAAATCATAGTCAATATACTTAATAGCTCCATCTTCTAAGATAAAAGGAGAAGCCATATTACAATAATAATAAATACCATCTTGTTTTAATTGTCCTATTACATTGTACCACTTATCTTTATAAAAAAACATTATTGCAGGTTCTTTTGTTCTCCAACTTCTTCCATCAGATTCTAAAACCTTTGTCCTGTCATTCCCGAATACTAAATAGTCACCACAATCATCAAGTAATATTGCTTCATCCCAAGCTCTGTGGATATGACCATTATGTTTATAACTGTGTATAATAAACTTTTCATGTTTCATATATTCGTACATAACACATCTCCGAGAACATTATACTATATTTTTTAATATATTACAAGTAAAAAAAACTAGCCCCATAAGAACTAGTTCTAAACTAATTAAAGTTTATCTTAATAATTTTGGCTATTTGTTCCGCTTAAATGATTAAGACCGCTTTGTACTAATCTCTTAGTAATTTCTCCACCTACAGATCCATTAGCACGAGAAGTAGTATCTGGTCCTAAATTAACACCAAATTCGCTAGCTATTTCATATTTCATTTTATCGATAGCTTGTTTAGCTCCTGGTACTCTCATTTTTAAAGAGTCCTTATTTGAACTTGAGTTCATTGTTTCACCTCCACACTAATAGAATGTGGAGTTTTGTATTTTTTATACAAATTACTAACTGGTAATTTTTACCTATCATTATAATATATCTTGATAATCTTCATCTTCCTTATTATCTATATTTATAACTTGTAAATTATTAAGTATTTCATCAATCATTTCTTCATAATCAAACTTCTTTTCCATTTCTAAACAAGCATCAAGTCTTGGATTAATAATTGGATGTTTAGGAACAAAAATCGTGCAACAATCTTCATAAGGTAAAATACTAATATCATAAGTATCGATTTTTTTAGCAATCTCAATAATCTCTAATTTATCAAAACAAGCAACTGGTCTTAAAATTGGTAAATTCGTAACACTATTAATAACCTTCATACTTGTTAAAGTTTGGCTTGCAACTTGTCCAACTGATTCTCCATTAACAATTCCAAGTGATGAATATTTTCTAGTAAGTTTTTCCATAATACGAAACATCATTCGGCGCATAATAGTAATAGAGTAATTCTCTAAACAATTTTTATAAATTGCTTCTTGAAGTTTAGTAAAAGGAACTATTATTAATTTCATATCACCTGCATAAGGATATAACTTACGAGCTAAATTAATAACTTTTCTTCTTGCTTCTAAAGATGTATGGGGAATTGCTTCAAAATAAACTAAATCAAGTTTTATTCCTCTTTTTAAGGCTAAATAACTAGCAACTGGTGAATCAATCCCACCTGATAACATCGCAAGACACTTTCCAAGTGTTCCAACGGGATATCCACCTAAACCTTTATATTCATTTAAATAAACATATGATGAATCATTCCTGATTTCAACATGAACTAAAATATCATAATCATGAACATTTACTTTTAAATTTTTAAAATTTTTTAAAATATGTCCTCCAAAGATATTATTACATTCTATTGAATTAGGTTCAAATCTTTTATCACTTCTCTTAGTTTCAACTTTAAAGGTATAATTCTTATCATCTAAATTATCTTTAATAACCATACTTATTGTTTCTTTAATACTATCTAAGTTACTATCACATTTATAAGCTATAGAATAAGCATGAATTCCAAATATTTCTCCTATATTTTTAAGAATTAGATCTTGATCCTTATCTAAGTATTCAATATACATCCTGGACATATCACGATAGATATTAACATTTAAACCTTTAAGTTTTTTTAAGATATTTGAATATAAAGTATTAATAAATAATTTTCTATTTCCTTTTTTAGTAGTTAATTCTCCATATTTAATTAAAATAACTCTATTCATTACTATTATTCTCCTTTTCTAAAACTTAATTCCTTTAAATTACTTTTAAAAGTTTCTAAAAAGTAATCTATTTCTTCATTAGTTGTTAAATAAGATAAACTTATTCTTAAACTACTTTTTGCACGTTCCCTATCTTTTGTTACTTCGAAAACTCCTAAAGACATACTAGTATTACCTGCACATGCGGTTTTGGTTGAAATATATACATCACTCTCTGCAAGTGCATGTAACATAGTCTCAGGTTTTATACCTTTTATACTTATATTTAAGATATGTGGTATAGAATCAACAGGACTATTAATAACTACATCATTCATTGTTTCCAAATTCTTTCTTATTTTTTGATTTAATTTTAAAACATGATTATATTTCTCTTCCCAGTTTTCTAAAACTAATTTTAAAGCTTTAGCAAAACTTGCACATAAGGCATGAGTTGGTGTACCACTTCGATAAATAGTTTGACTTTTTCCTCCATGAATAATTGGTTCTAACTCAATATGTCTTTTTTTTATTAAACATCCTACTCCATTTAACCCATATATTTTATGAGAAGAAAAGGAATATAAATCAACATTATCTAAGTTAACCTTAATTTTCCCAACCGCTTGAGTTCCATCAACATGAAATATTACTCTTGGATAATCTTTTAAGATTTCTCCAAGTTTTTTTATATCTTGAACAATTCCAAGTTCACTGCTAACCTCACTAATAGTAACTAAAATGGTATCATCATTTATTTTATTTTTTAAATCAGTAATATCTATATGACCTTTATCATCTAATTTTAAATAATCTATTATATATCCTTCTTTTTCTAAATAGTTTAAAGTTTCTAAAATACTTGAATGTTCTAATTTAGTTGTTAGTATATGATGTCCTCTATTTTTATATTTATTAATAACTCCCATAATGGCTAAGTTATTAGCTTCACTTGCACCACTTGTAAAGATTACTTCTTCTTTGTTAACTCCCATTAAATCTGCAACTTGCCTAGTTGCAGCTTCAAGTAAATGTAAAGACTTAGTTCCTAGACTATGTAAAGAATTAGCATTACCAGGATATTCTAAAACTGCTTTATTAAAACTATTTAAAACTTCTTTATTTACAGGAGTTGTTGCACTATAATCTAAATATACCATTTTTAACACCTCTTTTTCTAGATACTAATCTTAACAAATTATTTAAAATTAATCAAGTATTTTTTTGAAAATTTATATTGCATATTTATATCTTTTGTGATATTATTATATTATAAATTATTTAAGGGAGGTTAACTATGAAAAAAGATAATGATGATGAAATCTATGAAAATGATCCAGAGTTTAAAAAGAAGTTGGATGATTTAGTTGAAAGAGATAAGGCTTTAGGAAGAATATATCCGCTTGAAGATGCCTTTAAAGAAAATCCTGTAGAATTAGAAGATCATAAAGGAAACGTTGAATATTTTACAGGTCCAACTAAGAAAAACTATACTGATAAAGAAATTACAAAAATGGCTAAAGAATTAGTAGAAAGAGCTAAAAAGAATGGAGATATTCATCAACTTGAAGAAGCCTTTGAAAAATATCCAACTGAATTTGAAGAATGGGAATATGAGATACGTGATAATGAATTTATATATTATCCAAATTAAAATTTATACTACACATTTATATCTTTTATAACATTATTATAATATAAATTATTTAAGGGAGGTTAACTATGAAAAAAGATAATGATGATGAAATTTATGAGAATGATAAAGAATTCAAAAAGAAACTGGATGATTTAGTTGAAAGGGCTAAAAAGAATGGAGATATTCATTCACTCGATGAAGCCTTTGAAAAATATCCAACTGAATTTGAAGAATGGGAATATGAGATACGTGATAATGAATTTATATATTATCCAGAGGAGAAAAACATTTAAATGCTATTACTAACTAATAGTATTTTTTTAATAGAAAAAAGTGTTACAAAGAACACCTATAGAAATCACTTAGCATTTAACATTTCTTTTATCAATAAGCCAACATTACTACCTAAATTATATTTTAATTCTAAAATATCTTCTGCAAACAATTTTTCTCTTTCAATAGCATCATATATATAAGGTTCAAATACTTTAAAATCAAGACTAGATTTTTTATAATTACATATATCATGTAATCTTCTTTCTAAATATCTTCTTCTTCCTATATACTGATTTTCAAACATAACCTCTCTATCTTCATCTAGTACTACAGGAAAATGTAACAAAAGAAAAAATTCAAACGTTGGGTTACTAACATATAAGTTTATTTTATATTGTATGCAAAATGAATAAACTTCATCATATTGATAATCCTTAAAATTTTGTTTATCCCTATCTATTACAATATTAATTTTATCTCTTGTTTTAGAATATGTAATATCTTGAGTTTCAAAATAAAGAAGGAAATTAACGGCAAAATCTTTATAAATTTCTCCTTTAAACAACTTAATAAACAAATCATTTAAATCATCTTTACTTATTCTACAATCATCATTTTTATAAATTGCTAATATCTTATTATAAATATCTTCTATATTAATTTCATAATCATTATCTTTAATACAATTAGCAATTTTATTTTTTAATTCTAAAACTGTAATTTCATTATGTTCAACATTTAAAATTAATTCCTTCAACATCTTTATTATAAAAGAAGGATGACTATTAGTTAAATTAGCATAATCTCTTAATATATTTATAATCGTGATATTTTCAGATAAAACTGAATTATTTAATCCTTCAAAATATAATGGCTCAGAGGCACTTCCCTCAGATATTATAAAATATTTAGGATTATAATCTTTTATTTCTGATTTTCTTATTGCTCCAAATTCTTCTTTAATTCTCATAATCTTTATCTATCTTGGCTATCGCACCAAATCTCCCTTCTAAATATGCTTTATCAATTTTCTTATCAAATCTTGCAATATCTTTATATTCTTCTAAAGAATAAATTTTAGTATCTCCTCTCTCACTTTTTTCAGAAAACCATATCTCATCTCTTCTAACTAAATCAAAATTTAAAGTTTTTGATTCATGAGTTGTTATTATTAACTGATTAGTTGTTTCAGACTTTAAAAAGATATTTAAAAATCCACTTACAAGAATTGGATGTAAACTACTATCTAGTTCATCAATTAAAAATAATTTATTATCTGTTAATAATATATCAATTAATTCTAATATTCTAATAGTACCATCAGATTCTTCATAAGCACCAAAATTATTATTGTTATTTTTATGTAAAAACTTAATAGAACAAACATCATAATTATTATCTGAAGTTTTTTGAATTGCATATAAATCATTTTCGATTCTTAAAGTACAACGAACATTTTTATATCTTGTTTCTAAATCATCAATTTCATGCATTAAATTATTAAAATCATTTTCTAATAATTTTAATTTAATATTTTTAATATCATCTTTTTCAGTAACAAAATCAACAATATCAATATCTAAAGCATTTAATATTTTTATAATCTTATCTTTATTCTTTAAATAATCAATATCAAATAACTTATGAGTAGAAGGAGTAATAATAACAGTATCTTGAATTAAAAATTTATAGACACTTATAATATCTGAAAAATATGAGTCATTATTAGATGACATATAAAGTCTTCTTACCATTTCTCCTAAAAATAAATCACTATTATTACTCTTCATCTCTTCTAAGCAATTACTAAAATTTACATGTTTTTTATCTTTGATATCTGAATTATATTTATTATTTTTTAAATCTCTTTCAAAGATAATTTTCTCATGACTTTTAGTCATATCAATTAACCATTCTGATACTATTTCTCTTTTATAAATATTTATTTCAAAGCCATACGAATAATACTTGTTTCCTAAAGCAAGTTCATACTCAAAATAAGAATCTTCCATCTTTAAATCTGGTATTCCTCTATAATAAAGATTATTAATCATTTTCTTAATACCTTTATTAATTAAAATTTGAATTATACCAATAGCTAAAATCAAATTTGATTTACCAGAACCATTAGCTCCAAACATACCTGCAAACTTTAAAATTTTATACTTATTATTTTTTAATATATGTTCCTCATTATTTCTAACTTTACCTGCAATCATTGAAAAATGTTGTAAATCCTTGAAAGAACGAAAATTTTTAACTTTAAATCCTATTATCATACATATCACCCTTTTTATAATTATATTATAATTTTTCACATTTGCGAAGTATATTATACCATTTTTATTAAAAAAATCAATATTTTTTACGATTTTTGTTAATCTTTTTTTAAAATGTATACGTATCATTAATTAAAATGTATACAAACTTATGATGTATAATATCTCTT